>CALKJE010000240.1 GCA_937995675.1 uncultured Saprospiraceae bacterium | reverse complement strand
TTTTTTCTCTGGTGCTTTCTCAGCTACAACTGGTTTAGCTGGCTTTGATGCAGGTACATTTTGTGGAGCGGATGGCGTTGCTTTTGCAGGTACTTGCTCTGTTATTTTTGGTGGAGCGGGAGTAGGAGTAGGTGTAGCTTCTACGATTTTTGTAGCACCACCGTTTCCTGTTTCATTATTTGTAGCAGCGCCTGCTCCGCCAGACATTTTATTTTCTAAAGTAAACTCAAAATCTACCATATCTGGAGGTAGACATTTGGTTGCGTCGCAGGTCATAAATTCAAAATATCCTACGATAGGTTTACTGTAATCTGTTACTTTTACTTTTTGGGTAAAGACGGCTTTTTTGGAGAATTTGATCACATTCATGCCGAATAGCTCATCATAGCCTTCTTTTTTATCACCCGTTTCTACATTCTTTCCAACGAGACTATAGCCTTCTATTTTTTCAAATTCAAAACTCGTTCGAACAGGGCCGTCATCACTTTCTAGATATTGAGAATAGATAGACCATCCATCGTCGATGGTAGCAGTAAAGATGAGGTTGAATTCTCCGTCGGCAGTTTGCTCGTGAGAGGTAACCCACTTAACGGGACTATAAATTTGAGCGGATAGATTGACCGAAAGGAATGTCAATAAGAGTACCCAAAGAATGGCAGATTTGCGCATGATAGATTGTTTTTCTGGATCTGTAAAAAGTTTTACTGGTGTGTATAAAAATAGGCAGCTAGAAGATCCAGCTGCCGATTTAAATAAGTCTTTATATTGTTCCACAAGTTAAAACATAATTAGCTTAATCAAAAAAATTAAGATGAATTTAAATGTTCTTTAACGCTATCTTATGACATAATGGACAAATAATGCGAATCAGGGGTTGGAAAAAAATATATTAATCAAAGCAACATTATCTTCCAATTGAATTTGGGATGTTGTTGCTTCTTGCTACTCGCTCCCTTCTATCGCACGCGATAGAGGGAAGCAAATAGCAAGAAGCAAGCGGCAAGAAGCATATTTCCCAAGCCCTTTTTTATTATTAAATAGAAATTTAACTCTTGATTTGTATGAATAATAAATACTTATCCAATATTTCTAACCAATGATTTATCTCAAAGGGATGCTAAAGTCCACATCTGTTGGAGGTAGACAACTGGTTGCATCACAGCTCATGTAAGTAACAAATCCGCTCACTGGTTCGGATGGATTAGTAACTTTTACGCGTTGAGTGAATTTTGCTTTCTTACTATATTTTATCAAGTTCATACCAAATAGCTCATCGTAACTTTCCTTTTTATTACCTGATTCTTCGGTTTTTCCAATTAGTTGAATATCGTTGGATGATTTAAATTCAAATTCAGTTCTTACAGGGCCTTCATCGCTTTCTAGATATTGAGAATAGATAGACCAACCGGTTTCAATACTGGCAGTGATTACTAGGTCGTATTCTTGTTCGCTAACTTTTTCAGCGGTAAAAGACCATTTTACGGGCGATTCTTGAGCAATAAGCAAACTACCTATGAAGATGAATACTAAGGAAAAAAATAAATGCTTCATTATTATGTATTGTAAAATTTCTTAATTTAATAGTGCGCAAACTTCTTGCCAAAGCAAAAAGGGATCTGTTTTTCAGATCTGCGTAAGAATTTAAGTACTTGGACAATATTATTGATAGATTATGACCAAGGATGTTTTTGTGCTAATCAATGCGCAAAAACCATGAATGAACGCAAGTGAATGAACCGCTTGCGGACGGGATGGCTGCCTTAGCATAATGAGGCTTTTTGCAAAGCAGAGTAGTACAAAAACATCCAGTCATAAGTTATTATTTAATTTGTCCATGTACTTATACTTATATTCAGGGATAGGAAGGTTTGATTGTGGAGAACCAAAATCTATTGAAAAGATAGGTTTCTAACCAATTTGCAAGATAAACCTATTTTGCCAAAGATAACTGACTTAGAAATTATTGAATTGTTAAATTTTGAAAACAGTTCCTTTACCAATAAAAAGAAAATTGGAGCACAAGTAGGCCAATAAGTAGCAGTAGGTGAATACTCTCTGCGATGGGAGGACGAGCATTTTGAAAATTAAAAGAAAGAAGGATTCCAGCAGTAGGTACTAGGATGAGTAGATGATCAAGATGAATATTCGCCTGAAATAAAAAGGGAAGAGCAGATAATAAGAGCCCCGTGAAGAGGACATTGATATATTTCTGCTGTTGGATATTTTTCTTTTTTGTGTAATTATTATAACTCAAAACTAAAGTTGCGAGCAGTAATCCCAATATTGCCATTTTAATATAAAAAATTACATCAGGAGTACCTTGCAAGTCTAGAAATCCAAAACTATTTTGCACCTGTTTTTCCCAAAAATCAGAAAATTGATCATTTAGAAAAAAGTAAGTACCTGCCAAAATATAAGGAGTTACTAGACCAGAGATGGCCATTAGTTGTTCTTTCAAGTTAAAAGAGCGTAAAATTCCTAAACTAGCCAATCCTAAAATGAATAAAAATAGATAAGAGCTGTAAAATAAGCTGCCCACACCTGCCCACAATCCAATATTGAAAATCGCCGCCGCCGCAGAATATTTTCGGTAGGAAGAAAAAAGCTCGAGCAATACAATGATATAAAAAGTATTGGCCAAAATTAAAGGAGAGAGGTGTAAAAAATCACTAAAGGCGGAGGATAGCAAGACATAAAACATCCCTGGAAGTAGACTTATTTCCCTTGCAATTCGGTTTTTGCCTACTAAGTAATTGATCATTACCGCCTGAATAAAGACTAATACCGTTGCTAAAATAAAGCCTTGTGTACTATTAGGGGAAATCCATTGATATAGGATCTCACTAAAAATACCAGGTTGACTCAAAGTGAGTGTTTCAGCGTGAAGAAAGACCGAACTCCGTACGACCACTGCATACAGAAGCAAAAAAATATTTGCGATAAATTGATTAGTTCGGAAGAGTGCTAGCACGTTCTTACTGTTTGTTTGGCCGTAAAGGTAAAATTTTCTTGCTGGCGAATAAAAAAACATGTCAACAATCATATAAAAATTGTTGTTTAAAAGGGAAATCACAAATAGAATTAGCCAATGGGTCAAAATTATACTTCAAGATCACTTTGTACTTGTCCTAATATCGTATTTTGCGACCAAAAAAATAATTAAACAGGCGAATGGGGAAATCTCTAGCAGATATCAAAAAACCAATAGCGAAAGAACTCGATATTTTTGAGGACAAATTTCGTAATGCGCTCCGAAGCCCGGTTCCGCTGCTGGATAAAATAACCTACTATATTGTCCAACGAAAAGGCAAGCAAGTTCGCCCTATTTTTGTCTTTCTAGTCGCCAAGCTCTGCGGCGAACTCAAAGAAAGCACCTACACCGCCGCCTCTTTTATCGAAATCCTTCACACCGCTACCCTTGTTCATGATGATGTAGTTGATGATTCTTTCGAACGTCGAGGAATGTTTTCTATCAATGCTTTATGGAAAAATAAGATTGCCGTTATCGTGGGAGATTATTTTCTAGCACAGGGAATGCTGCTTGCGATTAAAGAAGAACAATATCAATTACTCGGTATTATCTCCAATGCCATCAAAGAAATGAGTGAGGGAGAATTGCTTCAACTTGAAAAAGCCCGCCGACTTGATATCGATGAAGCGGTTTATTATGATATTATTCGCCAAAAAACGGCTTCTCTGATTGCCTGTACTTGTGCTTCTGGCGCCGCTTCTACCACTAATGACAAAGAGATCATCGAAAAGATGAGATTATTTGGTGAGAAAATTGGAATCGCATTTCAAATTAGAGATGATCTTTTTGATTACGGAACAGACGATGTCGGAAAACCCCTTGGGATTGATATCAAAGAAAAAAAGATGACACTGCCGCTTATTTATGCACTAAGCCATGCTAGTAAATCGGATCGTCGTCGGATCATCAACAATGTAAAACGGCATAACGAAAAGCCAGATAAGGTGCGCGAAGTCATCGAGTTTGTTCGTAAAAGTGGCGGACTAGAATATGCCGAAAAGGCCATGCATCAATATCGACAAGAGGCTTTTGATCTTTTACATACCTTTCCAGAAAATGAAATTCGGAATGCTTTGGAGGATTTAGTGCTCTTCGTCACAGAGCGGAAGAAGTAAATCCAGATTTCTAATTAAAAAGAACTCCTTCTGTGCAACTATTCGTCGACATAGTTTGTCTATTCATCTAAAATCAGCAACGATATTTATAATTGCTGAGTATCTTTGGTGACAAGTCCAGACCTCATTCAAAAACAGCAGCTAAAATTTTTAATTCTTTGCATAGCGTCATTACGCTATCGTCATCCTATTGCCTACTTTCTAAAATTAAAACTAAAAATGAAAAATCTTTTTACACTTCTACTCTCTTGCTCTTTTATTTTTTTACAGGCACAAAACGCCTCTATTTCTGGGGTGTTAAAAAATGATCAGGAGGAGCCAGTACAATTTTCCAATATCATTCTCTATCAATCGGCTGATAGTAGCTTAGTTAAAGTAGAACCTTCTGATGACGAAGGGAAATTTCGCTTCAATGGACTAAATGCTGGTAGTTATTATCTAGTCGCTACCTATGTTGGATTAGCTGATTTGAAAAAGACAGACCTTGTATTGACGGATGGTCAAACACTTGAACTGGGCGTTCTTGCTTTTCAACCTACAGCGATCGAATTAGCGGGAGCTACCGTTACTGCTACTCGGGCAATGGTCGAAGTTAAGCCAGATCGAACGGTTTTTAATGTCCAAGGTACCATCAATAGCACAGGTTCTGATGCCATCGAATTACTTCGGAAAGCACCCGGTGTGATGGTCGATAATAATGATAATATCAATGTGCTCGGTCGTGCTGGTGTACTGCTTTATGTCGATGGAAAACGCTTGCCATTAACCGGAGCAGACCTTAAAGCTTATCTACAAAACTTACCTGCTGATCAGATTGATCGCTTTGATATTATTACCAATCCTGGAGCAAAATATGAAGCAGAAGGAAACGCTGGTATCATCGACATTCGTCTTAAGAAAGATGAAAACTTAGGAGCCAATGGATCAGTAAATGCAACGGGAAGTAAAGGACGACTTTATCAATATAATTTAGGTGGGTCAGCTAATTATAGAAATAAAAAAATGAATGCTTTTGCCTCAGTTGGTTATAGCGGTGGCGATCGATACAATGATATGATTTTTGAAAATGAACAGATAAGTAGACAGGAAATTGATAATATGGGAACAATGGAGACCATAGTGGATAGTACTTTTCTGGATGAAACCAACAATATGAATAATGCTAATGAAAATATCAATTACCGATTTGGAACTGATTTTTTTATTGGAAAGAATCAAACGATTGGGTTTTTAGTAGGTGGAAATTATTCTAATAATAATCAGATGAATGTAAACAGGATTGAGATAGCTCCTTTGTCTACTCCTACCTCGATTGATAGTATTTTAGTGGCCAATGTTTTCGGTGAAAGCAATCGAAATCAAAATACCTTTAATCTGAATTATAGGTTTGAGAATAAAAAAGGTAAATCTTTAAATCTTGATGCTGACTATGGAAAGTATACGTTGACTAGTGATCAGCGCCAACCTAACCGTTATTTTGACGAAAAAGAAGAACTCTTGTTAACAGAAGTAATTAATGCTTTTGAAACTCCTTCAGAAATTGATATTTATACCTTCAAAGCTGACTATGAACAAGAAGTCTTAAAAGGAAAATTAGGATTGGGAACCAAGTTTAGTAAAGTGGTATCCGATAATACTTTTTTATTTTTTGATGAAATAGATGGGCAACGAATTCAGAATGATCAAACTTCAAATGAATTTGAATATGATGAAACAGTTTATGCGGCTTATGTTAGTTATGCACGACCCATCAATCAACAATGGAGTTTTTCAGCAGGTCTAAGAGCTGAATTGACGGATGCATTAGGAGTACTAACTCCTTTTGTCGTAGAGAATCAAGAGCCTCCAGTAGAACAAAACTACTTAAGTTGGTTTCCGAGTGCTGGACTTACCTGGCAGATGAATCGAACCAATGTCTTTTCATTGAATTATGGCCGAAGAATCAATCGTCCTGACTATAATGTATTAAATCCTTTTGATAATAAATTAAGTGAGCTAAGTTCTGAAAAAGGAAACCCAAACGTGCGTCCGGAAATCGTGAACAACCTTGAATTGGGATATACGCTTGCTTATCGTTATAACTTTAAACTTGCTTACAGTAAGACGACGGATCAGATTACTCGTTTAATTGCGCCTTCTGATGATGATCCTCGTGCAAGCTTTATTACCTGGGATAATTTAGCGTCTCAAACAGTCTTAAATCTTAATGTAAGTGCACCTTTTCAAGTCAATAAATGGTGGAGTGTTTTCATTAATGCTAGCGCTTCATATATCGACAATCAAGCGGATTATGGAAACGGCGCAACGGTTGATGTACAAGTATTTACTTATAATACTTTTCAGCAACATACCTTCTCTTTACCGAAAGGATTTAAGGGAGAAATCAGCGGCTGGTATGGTGGTCCAGGCGTTTGGGGTGGTGTTTTTAAATACGATTCCAGTTGGAGTTTGAATTTAGGATTACAGAAAAAATTCTTCAACGATCAACTCAATGTAAGAGTTAGTGCGAACGATATTTTTTACGAATCAGGATGGTCTGGACAATCTCAATTTGACGGATTAACCTCCACTGGACAAGGTAATTGGGACAGTCGTCGGGTCAGCTTAAGTTTGAGTTATAATTTTGGAAATCAAAAAGTGAAATCTCGAAAACGTAAAACAGGAATCGAAGAAGAGTCGAAGCGAGTAGGAAGTTAAGGGTGTTGAAGCGCTGCGCTTGTTGAAATGTTGAAAGGCTTCGCTTGTTGAATCGTTGAGATTTTTAATCGCTGCTCTTGTTAAGCAATAAAAAAAACGTAGGTAAAGGGGATGCTTTTGTCTACGTTTTTCACGTTTTTACGATTTCAACGCGCGCAGCGCATTCAACAAGCGCAGTGATTCAACAAACAAAGTGATTCAACGCGCGCAGCGCATTTACCGCACACAGTCTCCATATCCAACAAAGTGTGGATTTAGTAAGTTTTCCTTGTTGTAGAGTAACGGCTTATTCGTCGTATGATCAATTACACTTCCTCCAGCTTCTTCTAGAATAACTTGCGCAGCTCCAGTATCCCATTCCATTGTTGGTGCGAGTCGTGGATAAACATGTGCCTGTCCGGCAGCAATAATTAAAAATTTAAGAGAGCTACCAGTGGCAACCAATTCTGGATTTACCAACGCATCCACAAAAGCCTGTGTACCTTCGTTGAGGTGCGAGCGAGAGCAAACTACTTTTAAACCATCATCTTTCATGGTAAAGTTTTTAGCAGATAATCTCACATCTTTGCCATCAATAATTTGATAAGCTCCCTCTCCTTTGACTGCCCAATACATCTCATCTCGATCTGAAGCATAGACTACGCCAAGGACGATTTGTTGTTGGTGAATCAGTGCGATATTTACGGTGAATTCTCCGTTTCTTTTGATAAATTCTTTGGTACCATCTAGCGGATCAACCAACCAGCAGTATTCAAAATTTTTGCGCTCCTCGTAGGAAATTGCTTTGTTTTCTTCTGAAATAATTGGATAGCGAACAGGTAGTTGTTCCAATGCATCACAGATGATTTTATTGGCAGTACGGTCTGCGATGGTCAGCGGCGAATTGTCTGATTTTTTTTCTATTTCTATCCCTGCGCTTTTTTCATAAATTTCTTGGATAGCAGCTCCGGCTTCTCTAGCTATTTCAATTACATGCTTTACCAGCTTTATTTGTTCCATTTTTGTAACATTTTTCTGTTTTTAACTTATTATTCTTTATAAGATGACCTTTTGAACTATTCTAAACAACTTCTAAGTATAGATCGTATATCAAGCAGCTTCGGTACGAATAAAGTATCTTTGAGCGGTAAAAATAACCTAAAATAAAAAGACATGAAGAATAAAGTATTAGTAACGGGCGGTTGTGGATATATCGGTAGTCATACGATTGTCGACTTACTAGACAATGGATTTGACGTTATTTCTGCAGATAGTAACGTAAACTCGGATGAACAAGTCTTAAAGGATATTGAGGCGGTTACAGGAAAAGTGGTAAAAAACTACAAGGTTGATCTATGTGAGTTGGACAAAACACAGACTATATTTCGAGAAAATCCAGATTTGATAGGGGTGATTCATTTTGCTGCATTAAAGAGTGTCGGAGAATCAGTCAATAAACCACTTTGGTATTTTAATAATAACCTTAATAGTCTACTCAGCTTGTTGACTTGTATCAAAGAGTTTGATGTTAAACATCTGATTTTCTCCTCTTCTTGTTCTGTGTATGGAAATGCACAAGATTTGCCAGTTACCGAAAAAACACCTTTTGAAGAAGCCGAATCTCCTTATGCTCGTACGAAGCAGATGGGAGAACATATTTTAAAAGATTTTGCACGAGCAAATCCA
>CALKJE010000239.1 GCA_937995675.1 uncultured Saprospiraceae bacterium | reverse complement strand
AAATGAACTAGAAAAATAAATTTAAATATACAATTTAAAAGATTTTGCATGCTGTTTCTTCTAGGGAAAAGTGCCAGTAGTTTTTTCTGGTAATTGAATACCCTAGCTTCTTGCTTTCTTCTATCGCAGGCGAGTGAAGCCAGTTGATTTGTTTTGTAATAATCAATTGATTTAATTTTAACTATTATGGCATTACAATAAAAATTGCCCACTGCGAAAAAATCACAATGGGCAATTTATACAAGTACATGTTCAAAGTAATTAATAACCTATGACGGTCTCTTTTTTATTTATACTTCGTTAAAAAGCCTCGCGATAGCTACGGCTATCCCTACGTTTTTTGCCTCGTCTAAACAAAAAATACCCTCGGTCATAGCCTATCATTATTTTTGACCAGGTACTTAATAACAAATAAAGAGAATTAATAGTTCCTCTTTAGAAAAGATTCTAATTAACGAATCAAAGTTAAATCTCCTCTAAATTCATCAACTTCACCGGTGAATTTTCTAATAGCAACATGATATAAATAAACATCAGAAGGAGCTAATTTTCCATCAATTCTACCATCCCAACCCATAGTTGGATTTTCATTATTATAAACTAAATCTCCAAATCGATTCCAGATCCGGAAACTCTCGACCTCTTCATATAGTCCGATAGTTTGAACATTGAAGAAATTATTGATTTGACCTCCAGGAGTAAAGGCATTTGGCATTAGCGCATCGGCTGGATTAACACAGATATCAATATCGTAATTGGTCGTACAACCTTTGTCTGTGGTGATCTGAAGATCATAAATAACGTTAGGATCGTCATCACCGTCATCGTTTATTAATACTCGTGTTTCAACTGCCCGAGAATTGGTACCTATGGTTTGTCCGTTTTGACTCCATGTGTAAATTGTTCCAGACTGGATAGAATCCACCGCGGCCGTAATGGCCACCACTTCTCCTTCATCAAAACAGTCTCCTCTATCTGCTGCAAGGAAAGGATCAAAAACAAAACTATCTAGTTCAACGAAATCATGTACGGTAACGATTATCTGTTCAGATAAGGATTCACAACCATTGGTGAAATTAACGTTATAAGGACGCTCACCAACTCCAAAGGCAGTAACATCCACAGAAGGAGTCATCATACCCGTTGCATTAGGTCCTTGCCACAAATACTCATCATTGCTTGATTCAGGTTCTGCGCTAGCGACTAAAGTAAAATCATCTCCCAAACAAACTTCATCGTCATCACTTACGGTAAATATAACTGGCTGAATTACTTCAATCTCAATGGTTTCTGAAACTGGAGGACAAAGTCCATTATCCGCTACAATGGTGTAACTGGCCGTTTGATCAGGCATAACAACTGGGTTGAGATCCGTGGAAGCAAATGCAGGATCAGTCGAAGTCCAAGTGAACGTTATATTAGGCTGAGGAACTGTTGTTCCTAAAGTGATAGCTGTTTCAAAACAAATAGCTTGATCATCCACTAAGTTTAGAATTGGTAGTGGAATTACATCAATATTAATGGTTTCAGAAATAGATGGACAAACGCCATTATCTGCCACAACTGTATAACTAGTTGTCTGATCAGGCGTGACTACTGGGTTGATATCAGTAGATTCAAAGCCTACTGGGTTTGAAGTCCAAGTGAAATTCACATTAGATTGAGGAACCGTTGTTCCTAAAGTGACTTCTTCTAGCGCACAAATTTCTCGATCTTCCGCTACATCAAGTGTTGGTGGTATAAATACATCAATATTAACCGTTTCTGTTTCAGATGGACAAATTCCATTATCTGCTACTACGGTATAACTGGCACTTTGATCAGGTGTTATGGTTGGATTGATATCCGTAGAAGCAAAAGCAGGATCAGTCGAAGTCCAGGTGAAGGTGGTATTCGGCTGAGGAACTGTGGTGCCCAGGGTGATGGACGATTCTAAACAAATAGGTTGATCTGGCACTAGTTCAATGACTGGCGGCTGAATGATATCTGCCTCATACATTCCAGTGGTTGGACAACCGAAGACTTCGGCCTCTACGGTATATATTACGTTGTCTGTTGCCGTTACAATTGGATCAGGACATTCTTCACAGCTAAGACCAGCTGTTGGACTCCATGTGTAGGTCGCATCTGGATCGGCTGTTTCCACAAATATCTGGAATGGCTCACTTCTACAAACCATGGTGTCGGGCATAATCGTCAGCTCTGGATCGATAACTGGAATCTCTACGCTCAGTGACGAAGTACAACCGTTATTGGTTATTATACGGGTGTAAGTTACGGTATCTGGAATTGTAAAGATCACTAAATTGAATAAAGAGTCTGGTGTGATCTGTCCGGCCTGTGGAGTCCATAAATTTTCTAAATCTGGATAATCCATTGGATCGTATAATTCACTGGTCAAAAAGACCGTATCATTTGGACAGTAAACTTCTTTAATTGGATTTATCATGATCGAGTCAACAACTGGTAATGAATCTACTTGGATAAATACAGAGTCTACAATCAAACAAGCTGGTGTTTGTAGGGTAGCATAATAGGTAGTTGACGTA
>CALKJE010000238.1 GCA_937995675.1 uncultured Saprospiraceae bacterium | reverse complement strand
CGAATGATCCGTAAAATATGTTGTTTGCCTTTTTTAGGTGGAATATATTTTTCGACTTGATCGGTAAAAAACAGGACGCCCACTTTATCATTATTTTGAATAGCCGAAAAAGCGAGGACTGCACAAATTTCTGTCAGAATTTCATTTTTCATTTGCGATACGGTACCAAAAAAAGCGGAAGGACTCACATCAATCAACAGCATCACGGTAAGCTCTCTTTCTTCTTCAAAAACTTTGATATGTGCATCACCAGATCGAGCTGTGACATTCCAATCAATATTACGAACATCATCTCCGTATTGATATTCCCGTACTTCACTAAAAGACATACCGCGACCTTTGAAAGCACTGTGGTACTCTCCAGAAAAGATATGCTTACTCAAGCCACGCGTCTTGATTTCTATCTTTCGTACTTTTTTTAGTAACTCGCTGGTTTCCATGTTTTTTTGCTTCTTGCTTCTAGTATTTTCCTTTTAGAAAATTTTGGATAATATCATTTTTAACAAAAAAGTCTTTTAGTTTTTTATAGGGAATGGTTACACTTTGTCGTCCATAAATCGGATGAAAATCGGTGGCGAAATAAATTCCTTCGGAACGAAAATTAAATGCTTCGAACTGCTGAGTATCTAGCCATTCTACAAACTTCACATCCTTGGCATAAGCATGTTGTAACATTCTATTTTTCATATACTTTTTGGCGTAAGCCACTTGATCAAAATCACTTTTGAAAATATCTTTTGCTAGAATTTCTTTCCCTGTTTTCAGGTTGAAATTTAAGTTTTGACTCTTAGCATTTTTAGTCCACGAACTAGAGAAGTGAATCTGTCCACTGATCAATTCATCGTTATAGACGTCTATATCTGTCCAAGCATGTGATCGCAACATTTGTCGCATCGACGGTACAGGAACTTGTCGCATGGTTACGATTTCATTCATATATTTTTTACAGGCGCCGTTCCAACTCAACATGATTTTTTCTATCCAATCATTGAACGATTCATTTCTAGTTTTAGGATATAAAACATCATAGCTTGTGGCATAATCTGCATATTCTTGACAACCTACTGAAAGGTCTACATCTGGATGAAAAGTGCAGGCAATTTCTTTACCATTGTTCTTAGTATAGTTTGCGTTAAATTTATTTTTTTCATCAAAACTTCCCTCAATTTTTCCTTGCGGGCGATTCATTTCATCTTTTATAGTAAGATAGAAATTATCAAAGGTATCGCTATAACCTTTTATTTTTCGAGTATTGGTTTTATTTAAAAAAATAAAAGTCCCCATCACTTTTCCAGCTCCATTTTTTTGTAAAATCATCTTGGCTTTATCTCTTCCGATATTTCCACTGTACGTTCTTACCCATTTATTATCACCACAATAAGAAGGAACCTCTACTCTATTTTTCACTTCTTCTAATCGTAGCTTTGACCCAAGATTATTCTCTATATTTTGCCATTCTCCCCGAATTCCCCATTCAGTATATTCTCCTTTAAAGTAACCGGTAACCAATCCTTCCACATCGTATTCCTGCAAAGTTAATTTGTTCTTCTTTGCTTCGCCGACTAGATAAAACACCGTTTTGCTACGTAGATACTGCATCTCTCCTTTTATATCTTTTCCATCACCTGCTAGCGTAATGACCACATCGTTCATATCATTAAATCTACCTTTGTAGTATTTCACCCACTCTACTTTTTCTGGCTTTTCGAACAAGCCTAATATCGGCTCTCCTGTCCAAAAAGTTTGAGCTGTCAGCGCTACGCTAAACAGAGAAAAAACTAGAATAAAAACGATATGATGATACTTCATTCTACACTATATTTAAGAGCTTGTTTAAATTCCCATTAATTGGTTGCAATTGGCAAATTTAATTCTGTATTTCGTTAAAAAGCCTCGCCGATGCTATGGCATCGCCTACGTTTTTTGCCTCATTCAGAACAAAATTTCCACAATTTCACACAATCATGAAAATTTGAACAAGCTCTAAGGAGACCACATTTTAAAAAATATTCAATACTGAACCTGCCTGACGGCAAAGGCAGGTATCCAACCATGAATATTGAATAACCATCTACACCTAAGGAACTGCTACGGTGTTTAGAATTTTATCAATAATATCTTCTTGTGTAATTTCTTCTGCTTCCGCTTCGTAGGTCAAACCAATTCTATGACGAAGCACATCGTGACAAATATTCCGAATGTCTTCAGGAATTACATAGCCTCTTCTTTTCAAGAAAGCATAAGCTTTTCCAGCCATTGCAAGATTAATACTAGCACGAGGTGAACCTCCAAAACTAATCAGTGGTTTTAGTTCTGCCAATCCATACGCCTCCGGATCACGCGTAGCGAAAACGATGTCAAGAATATACTGTTCGATTTTTTCGTCCATGTATACTTTTCTTACCACCTCTCGAGCTTTTAGAATATCTGCACTGGTAATCACGGCGTTAATCTTGGCAAAAGAACGCTGCATATTTCGGCGGATGATTTCGCGTTCGTCTTCTTTATTTGGATAAGTAATTTTTACTTTGAGCATAAAACGATCCACCTGTGCTTCAGGTAAAGGATAGGTTCCTTCTTGTTCGATAGGATTTTGCGTAGCGAGTACGAGGAAAGGTTCTTCCAATTTAAAGGTTTCGTTACCAATCGTAACTTGACGTTCTTGCATCGCCTCTAACAAGGCACTTTGTACCTTTGCTGGCGCACGGTTGATCTCATCAGCCAAAACAAAATTGGCGAAGATTGGTCCTTTACGCACTGTAAATTCGTTTTGCCCAGGATTGTAAATCATGGTACCAATAATATCGGCAGGTAATAAGTCTGGCGTAAACTGAATTCTACTAAACTTCGCATCAACGGCGGTAGAGAGCGTATTAATCGCCAAAGTTTTGGCGAGTCCCGGTAATCCTTCCAACAATACATGGCCACGGGACAACAATCCGAGCATAAGACGCTCAATCATATGGTTTTGGCCAACAATGACTTTGGCAGTTTCTTCGTTTAATTTTTCAACAAAGGCACTTTCAAGGTATATTTGTTGATTAAGTGCTTCAATATCTACTGATTCTTGCATGTTGTACTTGTTTTTAGACTTTATTATAAAAAATCAGAATAAAGCCTATTACTTTTCTGGTTTTGCTTAAGAGGTTGAGAAAGCATTTACAAACAAAAGTCTGCTGCTTTGTCAGGTCTGCAAATTTCACATTTTTTTCCTAAAAACGGGTATAATTATACTATTGAATCTATTTAAAAAGGGAGCATTGATTCCGCTTTAACTTAATATTAACAAATGTCACGACTTATCACTACAATTGGGTTGATTACCATCATTTTTCTCTGTTTTTTTGATACTACGGCTCATGCCCAAAAACATCAATTTCGAGACTCTTTGGTCCAGGATTTTCGGTCAGGAACCTTAATTATTCGTCTAAAATCTTACGAAAACAAGCTAAACAGCATCGAAAAACTCCTCCAAGCGTCGAATACGAGTACTAGTAATCGAAAACGGCTGACGGAAAAGCGTGATTTAATTATCAAAAATAGAGATCGATTTAATCAGGATTTGGTAACTACCTTTAATAAAAACTACACCTTTACGAAGGTTCGGTTCCTATTTGATCGTGATGTAAAAAGATTCAAAGAAGGAGAATTAGACGGCGTCTTTTTAGGACCAGATTTAACCCCACTTTCAGAAGTTAAGCCTATTACAGGATCTTATTATTTTTTTGGAGAAGGTTTTACACAAATGTCAGGCAATAGTCGAGAAGGCTTATTGGTCATGGATAAAAATGGAGAGCAGCTTCCAAGTTGGTTTCCGAGCTATCTTCGAGCAAAAAGTAATGGAAAAAGCTTTTTCGCCATGTTTGGTGGAGATCGATATCCTTACTTACCAGCAAAGAAGATTTTAGAAAAATTTATGAAGGGTTTAAATAAGTTGTAATTAGGGCAAACGCACCAAACGCTGACTACTTGTTTAAGGGTTTAGAATGTTTATTTGTTTATGGTATTATTTTTAATAATTTAAATAAAAAATCCAAAAAAATCTTACTACCTTTAAAAGGTAAGTATTTAAGAGAAAACATTTATTACAAAAAGCCAACATGAGTAACGACTTAAAGAACACTATTTTTCTAAGCTACCGACGTAAAGATACAGCTAGCGCAACGGGACGATTGCACGATTATCTCGAAAAAGAATTCGGGGCCGAAATGGTCTTCAAAGATATCCACGACATTGGGCTTGGCACTGATTTTCGCAAAGAGATCGGTAAGACGCTAATGAATTGTAAAGTCGTTTTAGTTTTAATTGGCGATCGTTATGTTTCACTAACCGATGCTCAAGGGAATATTCGAATCATGAATCCCAATGATTATGTCAATATTGAAGTAAGTACGGCCCTTGCCTTTAAAGATCAAAAACTAGTGATTCCCATTCTCGTTAATGGTGCACGGATGCCAGGACGAGACCAACTTCCAAAAAATCTAGAAGCCATCACCTGGCAAAATTCCAAAAAATTAAGCAATGACTATTGGCAAACAGATGTCGAACGATTGATAAAATCTATTAGAGCATATTTACAATTGCCTGAAGTAAAAGAACGCACTACTGCTCCACCCGTTCAAAAAGTCGTTCAGAAAACCGTTCGAAAAACCGTTGCTCCACCCCCTAAAAAATCTAGCAATTCTGGTGTATTCAAAGGTATTGCATTGGGTGTTTTGGGCTTATTCATTTTACTCATTGGCGTTGGGATTGGACTGACGCCAGACGCTACAACAACTGCCACAAAAACTACCGCGAAAGCTTACCCTTCCTTTAAAGGCTTTGTGGATGCGACTAAATTAAACGTACGATCTGAGCCGGGTACGTCCGGAACAGATATCATTACGCAACTCAAACAGAACAATGTCGTATCTGTTATCGATGAAAAAAAACACGCTGGCAAATCATGGTACAAAGTCAACACCAACGGCAAAGAAGGATGGGTATCAAGTGACTATATTTCGACGTCTATGATCGATGAACCATTAAAAAAAGATCAAATTCAATTATCCCAGGCTGAAAAACCTACTCGTTTGGCAACTACCCCTACCACTCCTGCTATTCGTCCGCAAGACCAACCAGTCACCACTTACACCTATCAGCAACTAGCGATCGGTTCTTGGAATTTAACACGAGTCAGTTCCGACGGAGAATCAGTGACGGTCCCAGAATTTATGACGATGATGTCTGGCGGTTTAATGGATATTCAAAATGCATCAATGACTTACAACCTAAACGGATCCACTAATTTAGTAACCACCTATGTCGAAGGGCTACAAGAGACAATGACCCATAATTACCAAATCAACGGCAACATCTTTACTATGGGTACTGGAATCGTAGGCAACATTGATTTATTAACTCAACGGCAATTCGTTTACACCGCGAATATCCCGACTGAATATGGTAGTGAACGTGTAACTTTTCACTTTGTCAGAATTTAGCATTCATCTAAGAGAAAAGGAATAATTAACTATTGACGGAAATTAACAAAGCGATCAGATAAAATCTCAGATACTTAGCCCTCGATACACTCCCGTTGGGCTTTTTGGCTATCTTTGCCCACCATATACCGTGTGTATATAAGACTTTATTCCAAAATAATTTTTGTGGTCAAAGAACGCAACGCTGAATGGCTTAACTACTTCCTACTACTGCTTCTCAGCCTTGTCTGGGGTAGTTCCTATATTCTAATCAAAAAGGGATTGATTGCCTATACACCACCTCAAGTAGCTTGTTTGCGAATCGCCATTTCTTCTCTTACTTTTTTACCTTTTTTCTTAATGCGTTTTCGGCAGATTGACTGGTCGAAGTTTAAGTATCTCGCAGTGGTGGGTCTAACGGGAAGTTTTATTCCTGCCTTTTTATTTTCTTTTGCACAGACAGAAATTAATAGCTCGATGGCCGGTGTCCTCAGCTCTCTGACACCGCTATTTACCCTAATCTTGGGTGTTTTGTTTTTTAAAATGTCTGCTGGATGGTATAAATATTTAGGCGTCTTGATTGGATTGAGTGGTGCTATTTTTTTGATTTTGGTGGGTAATCAAGCTGGCATGGAAGGGGATCTTAGATACGGTTTTTTAGTCGTGGCTGGATGTTTTTTTTATGCACTTAGTGTGAATACGGTCAAGGCAGAATTTCAAGAAATGGATTCTATCACTCTTAGTTCAGCGGCCTTTACGATTGTTACCCTGCCAGCTTTTATTTACCTATGGTATGCTGATTTTATAGGGACGCTTACCACGCACGAAGCGGGTTGGTCGTCTCTGCTAGCAATTGCAATTCTCGCAGTCTTCGGAACTGTAATTGCTTCCGTGATTTTCTTTAAATTGGTACAACGAACGAGTGCTATCTTTGCATCGATGGTCAGTTATTTTATTCCTATCGTAGCCATTTTATGGGGCATAAAAGACGGAGAACCCATCACTTGGTTTCACCTAATCGGAATGATTTTAATCTTATTAGGCGTTTATATTACAAAGAAGAAATAGATTGATGTGCGGATGTGCGGATGTGCGGATTACGAAATAAAAATGGGACTGTTCTAGCTTTCGTATTTTTCAAGCGCAACTTCAACTCAAGAAATAGTAGAACAAGTATTATAAATCATTCCTCCGCAGGCAATCTTCCTAGCTCATCTGTCCCAGCAATATATTCATCTAAAATTTCTGCCAAGTTTGGTTTAGGAATCAATCCTTGAAAACGTTCTTGGAAATTTCCTTTATTAAAAACCATCAACGTTGGAATTGATTTTATCTTAAAATGCTGACTCAAGGCAGGATTATGTTGCGTGTTTACCTTAACCACCAATGCTTTGCCGTCATATTCTTCCGCTAGCTCACCAATAATCGGTAAAAGGACTTTACACGGTCCACACCAATCGGCATAAAAATCAACGAGGACAGGAACCTCGGAATTAACAACTGCTTCATTAAAAGTAGCATCGGTTAACTCAGGGACCACAAACTTGGGTTTCTTTTTCCAGAACATCTTTTTTTAGGAAAATTAATTGATTTATAAAGAAAAATCCAGCGAGTTTTCAGATTATACTCTGGTAGGTCAGCACGACGACGTTGGTGATTTTTATAATTATTAATGCGAATCAAGGGTTGTATTTCTAGTTTATAATAAAAAAGGGCTTTGAAAAATGCTTCTTGCCCCTTGCTTCTTGCTATTTGCTCCCTTCTATCGCGCGATAGAAGGGAGCAAGAAGCAAATAGCAAGCAGCCAGAAGCAAAATACCCCAAATTCAATTATAAGATGATGTTTCTTTAATTTGTATATTTATTTCCAACACCTGATTCACATTCTTAAACAACTTCAATAAAAACATCCGTATTTTCACAAAAAATACCTCATTGAGTATGCAACATATTCCCAGCCTTTTTATCACTAATAGTCCGCTTGGAGGTCGAGGTGTCTTCGTAGGAGAAGATCTACCAGCCAATAGTTTTATTGAGTTATGTCCCGTGATTATTCTTAGCGAATCGGATAAGGAAAAAATTCATCAGACTTTTTTACACGATTATTATTTTCTTTGGGGAACAGAGGAAAAACAGGCAGCTATCGCACTTGGATACGGGTCTCTCTACAATCATAGCTATTCGCCCAATGCACAGTTTATTGCCAATTTAGAGGATGAATCTATTTTGATCGAAAGTATCACTCCCATCGAAGCTGGTAGTGAAATCACGATCAATTATAATGGAGATGCTAGTGATAAGTCTCCTTTATGGTTTAATAAAAAAACAACTAAGTAGACAAAAAAAGACCCCGCTCACCAGTCATCATTTGCATAACAACAGATAAGAAGGGATCGGGTTTTGGGATCTTCTAGGTCTTAAAATAGGTTATAGGTTTACTGTTATACGATGCAAACACGTAATTGACATGACCACCAATTTGGTGATACACATATACTAAAAGATCCAGTAAAAAATCTTAATGGGATTAAAGTTCTTAGGGTGAACGCTATTTTAGCTTTTATCCAAAATTCTAAAATGGAGCGAAATCGATAAAACTTACCAATTGCGATCAATTAATAGAAGTTTAGACAAGGTCTAAATGCTTAACCTGAAAGGGTGTGAAATGGGAATAAATATGTTTGTTATAGTAGAGCGTCTGTTCTTAAGATCAAATATAATTCTCAAGATCAAGACCAAAACGCCTAACACTAAAAAAACGCTGCTTTGCTAAAAAATAAATTTTAACCTCTTTTTACAAAAGAAGCTGTTTAAAAATGAAGCACAATGGTTACGGCTAAGTCATTGATTGCCAATACTTCACAAATTTTTCGGCCTCGTAGCTTTGGCTACGAACCTCAAAATTTGTATCGTCTTGACAACCAAGCACTTATCCTCACCTT
>CALKJE010000237.1 GCA_937995675.1 uncultured Saprospiraceae bacterium | reverse complement strand
ATCCATTATCATCTCCTGGAAGATCTGCCCAATCAAAAGTATAAGGCGCTACTCCACCAGTTGTAACTAAAGATATAGAACCATCTGATAAACACGTTTTATTTAAAGCAATTACATCAATATCTAATAATGGATTACCTTCCACCACGAAGCAAGTCTGTGCAGCTAAACAACCATTATCATCACTTACTACAATACAGTAAGTTCCAATATTCAATGATCCGTTTTCTTGTTCATTTCCATCTTCGTCTACAATAGAAATCTGTGGGGTTCCACTAAAACCAGCATCCGGTACAACGGTAAAATCAACCGTGCCATTGGCGTCACCTGCACAAGCGATGGTGACAATTCCATTTTCATTTTCAAGATTAATTTCTGCTCCAGCAACATCATCACTTAATGGGAACAGCACATTTGTAAAGCAACCTGTTTCAGGATCTACCACCGTAATATCATAAATACCTGCAGCAAGATTATCTCTAGTAGCATCTCCCCAACTATAGCCATAGTTTCCACTTCCTCCAGTTACTTCAATAGTTACCGAACCATTGCTTTCACCACATTCTGGATTTTGGTTGATAGTAGCGGTGGCTTCTAATCCGTTTTCAGACTCCACGGTAACTGCGATTACATCTATACAATTTGTGGTAGGATCGGTAATGGTAATAAAGTAGGTACCTGCCGCTAAATCAGCACGACTATTGGTGATTTGATTATCACTCCAAGTATAAGTGAAATCAGTTGGCAATAATCTTACTTCTCCATCCTGTGCTAAACAAGTAGCAGGAACGACATCGATACTAGTTGGTTCAGGACCATTTGAATTTCCTACTGCAAATTCAACCGCAGTAGTACATTCCGCAT
This sequence comes from uncultured Saprospiraceae bacterium, assembly GCA_937995675.1. GTDB lineage: Bacteria > Bacteroidota > Bacteroidia > Chitinophagales > Saprospiraceae > JALZUU01. The sequence continues at coordinate 7,821 of CALKJE010000237.1, read as the reverse complement.
TTTCATTATTTACAATCAAAACAGAATAAGTACCAGCGGACAAATTGCTAGCAGTACTATTGTTACTGACGTTCGGTGTCCAAGTAAAACTATAATCAGCTGGGTTGAGATTTATCTGAACAGTGGCTTCACCGTCGTTATTATTACAAGTCGCCTCTCGAACGACAATACTAGTAACTTCTAAGTCATCACAATCTTCCTCACAATCAACCGGACTACCTACTGTAATATTCTGAGAAACTGCTGTACAACCAGAAGCATCCGTTACGGTCAAATCATAAGTCCCACCATCCAAATTCGTTCGTTCAGGATCATTATCATTCCCTGGAATATCTGCCCAATCAAACATATAAGGTGCATCTCCTCCACTTGCTTCTACGATGATAGAACCTTTCGTTTCACAGGATTCATTTTTTACTTGTATATCAATATCTAATAATTCAGAGTCAAGCACAGTGAAACAATCCTCTGTCACTAAACAATCATTGGCATCAAAAACCATGATGCAATAATTTCCAGGACTTAAAGAACCATTGGTCACTTCCTCTCCATTTTGATTAACGATTACGCTATTCGGAATTCCATTAAAATTGGCGCCCGGTGTAACGGTAAAATCAACTAATCCATTATTATCACCTACACAAGCAAGTTGAATTAAACTATCTTGAATTTCAATAGTAGCTGTACTCAGTAGATCATCTAAAACAAACATAATGTCTATTTCACAACCATTTTCTGGATCAACTACCGTAACCGTGTACATGCCAGCAGCTAAGTCATCACGTCGATCATCTGGTCCCCAACTATAGTTATAATTTCCACTTCCACCTGTTACTAGAATGGTAACTGAACCATCATTATTACCACAAGTAGAGTTATCATTAATTTTTGCATCAATCGTTAAATTATTTTCTTCAGGAACGGTTAGTGCGATCACATTTTCACAACCTGTCATAGGATCAGTAATGGTAACAAAATAAGTACCTGCCGCTAGATCATCTCTGTTATTGGCAGTTACATTATCACTCCATTGATATTCGTAATCAGTTGGTAATAAAGTGGCCGTTCCATCTTGTGCTAAACAAGTAGCTGCGGTAATCGAAATATCTTCTGCTTCTGGACCTTCCGAAGTTCCCACCTCAAATTCTAAGCTGGTGGTACAAGTACCTGTTTCTGAATCGGTAATTACAACGGAATATGTTCCAGCAGAAAGTCCTGTTGCGTTAGCACCATTACTGACGTTTGGTATCCAAGCAAAATCATAGTCTGCGATATTCACATTCAAATCAATAGTAGCGATACCGTCCGAATTATCGCAAGTAGCTTCGATCACAACAATATTGGTTACGATTGGAGTTTCACATTCAATACAATCATTTGGTGTAGGAACATTTATATTTTCAACTATAGCCATACAACCTAATCCATCGGTTACGGTAAGAGAATAATCTCCTCCCGTCAAATCTGAACGAGAAGCTGGATTATCATTTCCTGGAAGATCTGCCCAGTCATAATTATAATTTCCGTCTCCTCCTGTGGTTGGTTCTAAATTAATTGCTCCGCCTCCATCACAAGTTGCTTCAACTATAGAAAAATGAACATCAATTGCTTCAGGTTGAGTTATCTCAAAACATTCAGAAGTAGCCAAACAATCATTTCCATCAAAAACCAATAGGCAATATGCACCTAACTCTAACATTCCGTTTGCAATAGTCGCATTATCACTATTTTTTATTTCTACTCTTACAGGAAAAATAAAACCAGCATCCGGTGTTATATCATAATCTAGAGTTCCATCAAAATTAGTAGGACAATCTGGGGTCAAGTCAGTATTGATGGTAATTTCTGCTCCAAATACATCTCCATTATTAATAGAAAAAAGAACATCATCCGTACAACCCGTTTCATTATCTGTAACTACCACTGCATAAGATCCAGCAGGTAGGTCATCTCGAGTAGCACCACTAAGTGCCATACCATCACTCCAGAGGAAAGTATAATTTCCACTTCCTCCTGAAGTTATAACAGTTGCAATTCCATTCTCTTCACTACAATTTGGCTCTTGCGTTACAGCAACTGAGGCAGAAAAATCTTGAATAGTTTCAACTGTTACTTCAATGAAATTAATACAGTCAGGCTGTGCAGGATCTTCTACTTGTACCGTATAAACACCTCCAGGTAAATCTGACCGAACGGGTGTCATTAATCCATCCAATAACCAAGTATAATTTAAAGAATTAGGTACTAAGTTAGCAGTACCATTGGCCAACTCACAAGTAGCTGGAGTAGAAAGTGCGGTAGCCGGAGCAGGACCATCTATGTTACTAACAAATATATCCCGAATCGTTTCGCAGCTTCCATCAGTGATTGTTACCTGATAAGCACCGCCTGGTAAATCAGTTTGTTGGTTACCAATTCCGTTTAAGTTGCCTGGAGTTGTAGACCATTCATAAGTATAATCACTATTGGCTCCTACCATTTCGATGGTAATAGTACCAGTAGAATTATCACAAGAAGTATTTCTAGTTACTACATTTTCGACCACTGGATTTTGACAACCGCAGTCTTCCGTAACGACTACTGGCGCTCCCATTACATCAAGGGCAGCACAAATATCTCCTCCTCCTTGAATCAATAGCTCGTTGATATCAAATCCAGTAGTTGTACCTAAATCAATAATTCCTAAATCGAGTGTATTAGGATCATAAACAAGGGTGTGAATGGTATAATTATCTGGTAATGAAATAACGAAATTCGGATTAGGGCTAGCATCACGAATCAATAAATCTGATCCACTAGTCAGTACGTATAAAAGATTGTATCCAACTGGAATCACTGGATCAGTCGTATGCACCGCACTAATGGTAACATTGTTTCCAATCAGACAATACATTTCTGGATTGGGTGTGAGGCTTCCTGCATCCGCATCACAGGTGGTACATAACACGGTGATTGTCTGACTATCGGAAGATTCGTTTCCACAATTATCCGTTGCAATCCAAGTACGGGTAATGATTGTTTGACAACCATCCATCACAGAAGACTCATCGAGTAATACGTTTGGTGAATCATCACAATTATCACCTGCAGTAACAGAGGCAGGAGGTGGAACGGTTTCTCCATTAGCTGGATTCACACTGATATCACTAGGAACATTCACTAGCTCAGGGTCTTCATCGTCAACCACCGTAATGGTTTGAATTTCTTCTAATTCATTTCCACATTCATCCACTACCCTCCAAATTCGACGCAAAGTATAAGAATGATCACAGTCTCCGTTGATGCGTTCTTGTTCAAAGCTAACGGTTAAATCTGCCTCATCTGTACAATTATCGATGGCAGTAATGATTGGAATAGGAGGTAGTTCATTGCAAGCAACATCAACATTTGAAGGAACACCAAACATTTTAGGGGATTCGGTATCGCGAATGGTGATTACTTGACTAGCCGCGGCTACATTTCCATTATCATCATAAACCGTCCAAGTACGAGTTAAGATAGCCTCTCCTGGGCAATCACCGTCTTCTCTTTCTTGGGTCAAAATAACTTCTGGGTCTTCGACACAATTATCAATAGCCGTTACCGTGGGTACCGCAGGGATATTATCGCATTCTGCATTTACATCACTAGGAACACCGTTTAAAACTGGTGGCTCCATATCATCGTCACATTCATCGCAAACCTCGGTAATCGTAATTTTCACACAATTACTTTCTGTGCTCCAGACCTGACAGGCTGAACGACGAGAACAACGACGAAACCAAGTGGTGGTCGCTAAGGGTCCTGGATCATAAGTTGCACTAGTTGCACCTGGAATCGCTTGAGTTAAATTGTCTGGGCAATCGGTGATAGAAGATAACCATAGATATTCTAATTCCCCGCTTCCTCCAGATGCCTCAGTAAGGCTAACTAGCTCCGAAGGATCATTCTCTCCATCACAAAGCACGGTATCATAACCGATGGTACCACCATCCGTAGTGTTTTCACACTCAGAAATAGTAAAGGACCACGATGAAAAGGCGAGAACTAGCACCAAGATGATGGGTGTCCACGGTAGTAGAAACTTATTTAAAGAAGTGGCTAAAAAATGCCTGACGTCGAATGCCTGACTCATAGGATGTAAGTTGTGGTATGAGCATCATAAAGGATGACCCAAGTTGTAAGAATTCGTTTCGGTATATTCGGTGGTTAAGTCCCGATAATTGCTGACGGGGAGACTGTCAAACAATAATATTTCAGTTTAATAGAATTAAATAATTAATCTATCTCAAAAGCAATTGTGGTGATTGTGATTCTAAATAAAATATTACGTTGGGAGTTAACGATCTAACAGAAAGTCAATTTCAATCGCAAACAGTTTTAGGGACGATTGTATTTAAATCAACTAAGTCTAAGGGGAAAAGTCGGACATCAGGTTCGTCAGGGCCATTGACATTTTGATGCATCGATTCACTGATGATTAGCAAATTTACAAAAATAGCTAGTCGTTGTAAAGGTTTGATGCTAAATATGTTAGGTTGGTTACTAATTATTATTACGCTCAAAACAATAAAATAGCCAAAAGTTAACGCTAAAAATCAAGAAACACGCCTTAATTCTATTGAAAAAGTAGTTCCTTCCAAGGCCAATTGAGTGTTAAAAAAAACTGTTCTGGCTTCCTGTAATAAAACGTTCAAATCATGATAACGAGAGGAAAAATGACCAATTAACAGCTTTTCTACCTTTGCCTCCTTGGCAATCATGGCAGCCTGCTTCGCTGTACTATGCTTTGTTTTGATGGCATTTTCCACCTTATCATCTGTAAAAGTCGCCTCGTGATAAAGCAAATCAATCTCTTCTAGCATCGGAATAATCTCTGGTTTATAAGCAGTATCAGAACAATAAGCGAAAGTTCGGCGAATATAAGGAGGAAGCGTTAATAATTCATTTTCAAAGACTTCTCCAGTCGATCCTGTTCCTCTTTCTCCTTTTTTTATTTCATCTATTTGTTTAAATATCTATTCCAAATTCTATCAATTTTTCAGGAATAACGTTTAATAATCGCTTCTTTTCCCTAAAAAGATAACCACAAGCAGGAATTCGATGATCTAAAGGAATCGTCGTTACTTCAACGTTTTTATCCCTAAAAATTAAATTGGATTGGGTTGGATCTACTACATGGACGTTTAGATCATAAGTTAAGTGTGATTGGCTAATTTTTAATTGTACCTCTAAAAATTCTTGGATGCCTTCAGGACCGAAAATATCCATTGGTTCCTTCCGTTGCCCCAAACTATAAGAAGTCAACAAACCAATAAGTCCAAAAACATGATCTCCATGAAGATGGCTGATAAAAATCTGATTGATCCGATGTCGGCGAATACTATAATCATTCATTCGAATCTGGGTGCCTTCTCCACAATCAATCAAATAGTATTGTTCATTGACGTTGAGCACTTGAGCAGAGGGATGCCTTCCAAATGCAGGTACTGCAGCATTAGATCCCAAAATAGTCACCTCAAATGTCATAGCAATTGGTTGTCAGATGGTTCTTAGACGTTTTTTCATGAAAAAAATCTATAAAAAACAGTAGGCAAGATATTTTATTGGCCTTCTTCAGGATCTGAGTCGATTTCTCGGGCAATTTCATCCATTAACACATAATCGATTGCTTCTTGACGGGTAGGAATAATCGTTAATACGGTATCCAAACGAGAAATAGTAATTAATTTTTTAATATTATCACTAACAACGCCAGTAATAACGAATGTTCCGAAGCCTTTCCATAAACGCTCAGCGGTAAGAATGGCTGATAAACCTGACGAATCAACATATTCAACAGCAGATAGGTCTAAAATCAAATTTTTAATACCTTCATTACGGTAGAAAACAAACTCTGACTTTAAATCTGGTGCGATCAGACTATTAAAGGTAGACTCTTCGAGTTTTAGATAAGTATATCTTTCTTGCTTGTCAACGGTAAACTTCATTAGCTTGATAATCTGTTTAGTTGCAGAGTTTTAAGTTCTGCTGTTTGGATGTTACTAAGTTCACAAAGGTAAAGATTAATCCCCAAAACCTATAAAATATCCTCAACAAAACTGAACTCTATCTATTTCAATCTCTAAAATAAGAGTCAATTCTCTCATTATGACTCTATATATCCAGTGGATTTAAGGCATTAAGCCAGAATGGTTTCTAAAAGACAAAGAAAATTTATTAACAATTTTTTAAGAAGATCTAGAAGATATAAGTGAACCGTTCTTCGTTATTATATGTTTGGTAAGTTGACAATACAATCAAAATTTTATATTATGACAAAGAGGCAACGTAGATTTTTATAGAACTTTATTAAAATAATGACCAAAAACATTATAAATTTACATCACATATTAATGATTCATTTATAGTGGCATTATTTTTACAGAAGAAATAATAAAAGTTAGCAATTTCTAAATAGGCAGAATCCTTTTTAAAGGTTGTTTACTTGGCTAATTTGTCTTAATATTGTCTCACACATTCTACCTAATTTCACGGTAGACCAAATTGAAGATTACACAGTATGAATAACAAAAGATTCTCACCGAAAGTCAAGCAAGTAATCTCTAAGAGTCGTGATGAAGCGATTCGAATGGGACACGATTACATTGGAACTGAACACCTCCTGATGGGTATCATGCAAGAAAACAATGGCCTAGCTGTCCGTGTATTGGATAGCTTGGAAGTTGATACTTCTGATTTAAAACAAACCATTGAGGATTCAATTTCTCGTAATCCTTCTGGCCGTGCTGCCTTGAACGTTGGTAATTTACCACTCAATAAGCAAGCCGAGAAGGTCCTAAAAGTTACTTTCCTTGAAGCAAAGATGATGAAGGCCGAAGAGATTTCGCCAGAACATCTTATGCTATCTATTTTAAAAAATAAAGATAATCTGGCTTCCCGCATTCTACATCAGTTTGAGGTAGATTACGATGTATTCAAATCCGAATTGGATTTTGTACGCCAGGAATCTGATTCTGTCTCTCCAGATATATTCAATCAAGCGCCTTCTGAATCAGAAGAACCTTTTGAAGAAGAGGATGCTTCGCGTTATCAACGCAAAGGCAACAGCAAATCTCGTACTCCGGTACTAGATAATTTTGGTCGTGATATTACCAAACTAGCTGAAGAGGACAAACTTGATCCAATTATTGGTCGAGAGACTGAAATTGAGCGAGTTTCTCAGATTTTGAGTCGTCGTAAAAAGAATAATCCGATTTTAATTGGAGAACCTGGAGTGGGTAAAACAGCGATCGTTGAAGGACTAGCGTTGCGTATCAACCAGCGTAAAGTTTCTAGAACGCTATTTAATAAGCGGATCGTTATGCTCGATTTGGCAGCTTTAGTGGCAGGTACCAAGTATCGTGGTCAATTTGAGGAGCGAATGAAAGCCATCATGAATGAATTGGAAAAGTCTCGTGACGTAATCCTATTTATTGATGAAATCCACACCATTGTTGGTGCAGGTGGCGCAACTGGATCTTTGGATGCGTCGAACATCTTCAAGCCAGCGCTGGCTAGAGGTGAACTCCAATGTATTGGTGCTTCTACCTTGGACGAATACCGTCAGCACATCGAAAAAGATGGTGCCTTAGATCGTCGATTCCAAAAAGTAGTGGTGGATCCGCCATCGGCAGAAGAAGCCGTTCACATTTTGAATAATATTAAACCTAAATACGAAGACTTCCACAACGTTAGCTACACAGACGAAGCGATCGAAGCTTGTGTAAGTTTGAGTGACCGTTACATCAGCGATCGATTTTTACCGGACAAAGCGATTGATGTACTCGATGAGGTAGGCGC
>CALKJE010000236.1 GCA_937995675.1 uncultured Saprospiraceae bacterium | reverse complement strand
TATCCGGGGTATTGTTTAGCGGTTTCTGCTCCGGCTAGGTAAAATTTTCCGTTCATTAAGGGATCTGAAAAAATGGCGTGTCCATTATTTTGGTGAGGCAAAACATGTTGATCATAAGGAGCATAAGTAAAAGGTTCATTCCGCCAAACACCTTCTTCATAACTGACGAAATTTCTTACTTGTGGACCATAATATTTTTCTAACTGCGCTAAAACCATCTCTAATCTTTCTTCCTTTGAGACGGAAAAATATGCGCCGTTGAAAAATCCTTTTATTGAAAAATATTCATCCTTAGCATCGACATGATCATACATTTCTGGAATGGGACCTACGTTGCTAACAATGGTTCCGCTGCTGTTTTCTGCTCGCCAAAAAGGGGTAGCAAATCGGAGTCCTACTTTAATAGATTCTCCCATCCAAGTGTGCGTTGCTGCGGTGATTTTTTTTAGATCTTCTGGTAAACTTGGATTGAAATTAATTGTGCTAGTTAATAAAAAAGGAGGTAGGGTAGAGACTACAAGATTTGCTTGAAATTCGCCTGTTTTTGTTTTTACAGAAAGGCCGTTAATTGTGGATGAAATGTTGGTAACTACTTGATTTAGTAAAATATTTTTTGCTCCAATTTTTTCGACAAGCGTGTTAATTAGATTCGAAGAACCACCTTTGATTCGATAGCTTGGATCGTTGTTTGGTGGCAAAGAAACTAATTGAGGAGGACTCGTAGAAATGGGTTCATAAATAGCTCGACCTCCTAGGATTTGTTCGAAGATTTCAAGGTCTAATTCTGTCAATAAATTATTAAGTTCTTGATGTTTTTTGCCTAACCAAGTAGCACCTATTTCTAATGGTGCAGCTCCTTCTTGATAGCTGGTGAAAATTCGGCCACCTATTCGGGGTCTAGCTTCTAAAAGTTGATAAGAAATATCTTTTTTTTGGAGATAGTAAGCTAAAGTTAAACCCGTAAGTCCAGCACCGATGATGAGGATTGAATGGACTTTTTTGTTATTGGTTTGCATGGTTTTGTTTTTTGTGTCGTTTTATATGTAGAGACGATTCATGAATCGTCTTTACATGAATCGTCTTTACGTGAATCGTCTTTACATGAATCGTCTTTACATGAATCGTCTTTACGTGAATCGTATGTGTTGAGTGGTTTTTCTAAACTCGAATGCCCATTTCTCGCATCAACAGGGTTGCGTTAAAACTTTGGCTTACCCCTGGTTTGAGTTTATAATCAAAAATCAATTTCCCATTTTCAACAGCCACTTCTATACAAAGGTTTTCGATTGCGCCGTCGGCTGATTCGGCCATGGCACCTAATTCTAGATCGTGGGTAGCAATAATTCCTGAGCCTTTTGATTTTATCAATTGAGTGATTAATGCTTTAGATCCAGTGTGGCGATCATTGGAGTTGGTTCCTTTTAGAATTTCATCCATTAGGAAAAATATATTTGGCTTTTCTTCGACTGCTTCGATGATGATTTTTAGACGTTTGAGTTCTGCGTAAAAAGAAGAAGTACTTTCATGCAAGGCATCTTGGGTACGCATGCTGCTATACAATTCGAGGATGGGAAGACTTAGTTTTTTTGCACAAACTGGTGCGCCTGCCATTGCTAAGACGATGTTTAATCCGACCGTTCTTAAGAAGGTGCTTTTTCCAGCCATGTTACTACCGGTTACCAATTTGATATGTCCTGCTGTAGGAATTTGGATATCGTTAGCGACTCTTTCTTTTGGAGCGATCAGCGGATGACCTAGACTGGTGGCATCGAATAAAGGTTGTTCCGTGATTTCAGGAAAGACCCAGTCAGGACGATTATAATAGACGGTTGCAAAACTAAGCAGCGCTTCGAATTCTGCTAAGGCAGCAAACCATTGCGGAAGGTCGTCCCGTTGTTCAGATTTCCATTTTTCTAATCGCAAAACCCACTGCAAATCCCAAAGGGTGAAAACATTTAAGATGATGACAAATGCGTTGTGACGTAAATTTAATTGGTGGATAATATAGGATAGGCGTTTTAGTCTTACGGAAGCTTTTTTAGCATCGGTGTCGAGAGCAGAACTTAGAGATTGTAGTTTGTCAGATTGAAAATGTTTTTCTTCTAGATGCTCAATTAGGTAAGCATAATAGGCGAGGGTTTTTCCAGCGTTGGTCGTTTGTACGTGCGTTTGATTGACTTGATCAAGCGTAGTTCGCAGCATGTAAAATGCTGGAAGAAAAAATATCATAGCAAAATACCATGGCCAATAGAATATCCAAACAAACAGACCGAGGAAAGCTAGAATTGGAGCGATGATCAATGCTGCTTTATTCATCGAATTAGATTGAATAAAATCTGGTTGCGCCAACCAGACTTTTAATTGCTCTAGATGTTCGGGAGCATCTTCTGTGGACATTCCATGCGCTCGAAATTTTTGCCGCCATTCTAGTTGATCCTGAAGTTCTGCAATTGCTTCTTGTCGAGCTAGAATTTCTGGTTTGTCGACGACGGTAGTTAGGTATTCGGCTAGGCGTTTTTTACCCATTGAAGTAGTCGTACGATTGGCGTATTGGAAAAAAGAATATGGACCAAAAATATCCATGTCAATGCTATTGGGATGAGCCGGATCCATAAATTCTTTACCATCCGCAAAGGACTGAAAGTCATCTTGCATAAAAGCCAATTCTTCTTGGTTGATTAAGGCAAGTGCTTCTTCTATTTGTTTTTCGTGGAGTAGTTGTTGGTGCCAAAGGACGAGTCGATAAAACCCAGCTAAAAAAACAAAAATTGCTATTGTTGCTATCGCGGGATTTATGGAGAATAGAATAATGAGTAATGCAATCCCAATGATAAAACTGGCGAGTCTTACAAAACCAAACTTTTCATAACGTTCCTGTAATGCGGTGGCCCGTTGTTTAAAATCTTTCGCTCGTTGTTGGTATAATTCCGTCAATGTCATAGTACAAAAGTAATCCTTCTGGTAGAAATAGTCTAAGGTCTAAAGGGAATTAGATAAACCCTATTATTTAGTAAAACTCTATTTTCAACAAAAAGAGGCTTCTCCACCCTCTACGTATTGAAGTTGTTTAAAAATGAAGCACAATGGTTACGGCTAAATCATTGATCACCAATGCTTCACAAATTTTTCGGTACCATAGCTAAGGCTATGAACCTCAAAATTTGCATCGTCTTGATAATCAAGCTTCTAGCCTCACCTTTTGTGAACATTCTTAAACAACTTCATTATAAAAAACATCAAAAAAGTCTAATAAGCCATAAAATTACCCTTGGATTATCAACTATTGCTCGGATCATCGTATTTTTGGGCAAGATGATAGCGAAATCACAGAATCAGCGGATAATCCTGGGCCTTAAGGTTCGGCAGCTTCGACAGCAAAAGAATATTACTTTCAAAGAATTGAAAGAGCAGACAGGTATGTCTGTTTCATATCTCAACGAGATTGAGCGGGGTAAAAAATATCCCAAGGACGATAAAATTAAATTGTTGGCGGATGCGTTAGGAGAAGAGGCGTCGATACTTATTTCGTCTGATTTAGAGGGGAATTTGATTCCTATTGGCGAATTGTTGCAATCTAATTTTTTGAGTGAGTTGCCTTTGGATCTATTTGGTATTGAGTTGATGAAGGTGGTAGAAATCATTGCGACTGCTCCAGCGAAAATTGGTGCATTTATTTCCACCTTAGTGGAATTGTCTCGAAACCATGCGGTGGGAGAAGCGAATTTCTATCAAGCTGCGGTTAGAGCGTATCAAGAATTACACTTTAATTATTTTGAAGAAATAGAAGAGGCCGCAGCTGAATTTGTCAAAACCTATCAGTTTCCAGAAGATGAAGCGATCTCTGTTGAGTTATTAGAAAAAACGTTAAAGAAAGCGTTTAAATATCGGATCGTAGAAAATGGGTTGGATGATTATCCAGAATTAAATGGTTTTCGATCAGTCTATGTTCCAAAATCTAAAAAACTATTACTCAATAAAACGATTACAGATACGGAACGAACCTTTCAGTATGCGAAAGAGCTGGCTTTTCAGTTTTTAAAAATATCGGAAAGAGCCATGACTTCGTCGCTGGTGAAAGTGAATTCTTTTGATCAGGTACTTAATCATTTTAAGGCAGTTTATTTTGCCTCGGCGATTTTAGTTAATAAAAAATCAATCACACGAGATCTAAAAGCATTCTTTGATCGTAAAACTTGGAACGGAGAAGCGTTCTTGGATCTGCGAAGTAAATACAATGTTTCTCCCGAAATTATGTTGGCTAGATTGACCAACGTGCTTCCTAAATATTTAGGACTAAAAAAGTTCTTCTTTATAAGAGTCGTACATGATCCTGAGAAAAATGATTTTCAGATTGATAAAGAATTACACCTTAACAACAGTCATCACCCTCATAGTAATAATCAGGCAGAACATTATTGTCGACGTTGGCTTTCCGTAGCATTATTAAATGACTTAAAGGAAATGCAACAGCGTGGAAAATATGTTGGAACTATCGTGGGCGCACAACGCAGCACCTATTATGGAACGCAAGATGAATATTTTTCGTTGACTTTTGCAAGACCTGGTTATGGTAAAGGCAAACGAAATTCTAGTGTAACTATTGGATTGTTTTTGGATGAAGAAACGCGAAAAGCCATCCGATTTGTAGATGATCCATCTATCGTTAGTCAAACGGTTAATATCACTTGTGAACGTTGTCCCATTCAAGATTGTTCTGTCAGAGTCGTTCCGGCTAAGATTATCAATCGTCGAGAAAAAAGAAAAAGAATCCAAGAATCTTTAAATGAAATTCTTGAAAAATAAACTTTAATAAACGAAGTGTATGATGTTTTTTTAATCATACACTTTAATAATTTTTTATAAAAATGAAATATTCAATTCTCTTTTTATTATGTCTCCCTGCATTTTTCGTATCAGCTCAAACCAAGTCTATTTCGGTAGAAGATATTTGGAAAGACTATACTTTTTATGCACGTTCGGTTCCCGGATTTAATTTTCAGAAAGACGGTAGACATTATAGTCGAAAAGAAGAAAACACCGTCGTGCAGTATGATTTATTGACGGGTGCTAAAACAAAGGTGTTGTTGGATGCAGCGAGCTTGTCATCAGTTGATGGTTTTGATAAAACGTTTAGTAGATATTCGTTTAGTAGTAATGAGGACAAGATGTTGTTGGCGAGTGATCTAGAATCTATTTATCGGCATTCGACCAAAGGTCATTTTTATGTTTTAGATCAAAAAACGAATAAGGTAATTCCTTTGGGTAGAAAACAGAAAATTAGTTTGGCTACATTTTCACCAGATGAGAAAAAGATAGCGTTTGTACGAGATAATAACTTGTTTTCAACAGATTTGGCAAGTGGTGAAACCAGACAGATTACTTATGATGGTAAGACAAACGAGATCATCAATGGTATGGCTGATTGGGTGTACGAAGAAGAATTCGGAAAAACAAAGGCGTTTGCTTGGTCACCAAATGGAGATCAATTGGCTTTTATTCGATTTGATGAAACGGAGGTGAGAGAGTTTATTATGACGATCCATAAAGACGACGCTTATCCTGAGTATCAGAAATTTAAATACCCAAAAGTGGGAGAGAAAAATTCTGAAGTGAGTGTTCATGTTTTTAATTTTAATACTGGTAAAGTTGCCAAAGTTGATCTTGGTGATATGACTGATAAGTATGTACCAAGAATAAAGTGGACACATGATAATAATGGATTGGTGGTTTTTAAAATGAATCGTCACCAAAACAATTTAAAGTTATTATTAGCCGATACCAAAATGGGGACGACTAAGACTTTATTAGAAGAAACCAATGAGTATTATATTGATATTACAGATGATCTAAGATTCTTAAAAGATAAAAATCATTTTGTCTGGACGAGTGAAAAAAGTGGTTTTAATCATATTTACCTTTATGATATGAATGGTAAAATGGTCAATCAATTGACGAATGGAAACTATGATGTGACTAGATTGTATGGAGTAGATGAAGTAAATAAAATGGTTTATTTTCAAGCGGCTGAACAATCTCCTCTAGAGCGACAGATTTACAGCGTGGATATGGACGGTAAGAATAAGAAAAATTTGACACCTGCTGCTGGTACAAACTCAGCGCAATTTTCAAGTACGTTTGATTATTTCGTCAATACTTTTTCTACCGCAAATACACCACCTACTTTTACGGTTTATGATCGTACCGGTAAAGAGGTTCGAGTAATTGAGGATAATAAAGCATTGGTAAAAGTTCAGGAAACTTACGGAGCACAAAAGGTTAATTTTTTTAAAATTAAAAACGCAACTGGAGATGATTTAAATGCTTGGAGCATTAAGCCACCTAATTATGATGTCTCTAAAAAATATCCGGTTTTGATGTATGTCTATGGTGGTCCTGGAAGCCAGACGGTAAATAATAGTTATGGTTATAGTAATTATTGGTGGTTCCAGATGTTGGCACAAAAAGGATACATAGTAGTAAGTGTAGATAACCGTGGTACGGGTGCGCGAGGAGAGAAATTCAAAAAAATGACTTACCAACAACTTGGAAAATACGAAACAGAAGATCAGATTGCAGCTGCAAAATATCTTGCCTCGCTACCTTACGTAGACGGAGATCGGATTGGAATTTTTGGATGGAGCTACGGTGGCTATATGTCTTCACTAGCAATTTTAAAAGGAAATGATGTTTTTAAAAGCGCCATTGCGGTCGCACCTGTTACCAACTGGAAATGGTATGATAGTATTTATACAGAACGGTATATGCGAACGGATGATGAAAATCCAGAGGGATATAAAGAGAATTCTCCTGTTTATTTTGCCGACCAACTGAAAGGAAACTACCTCTTGGTACATGGAAACGCGGATGATAACGTACACTTTCAAAATAGCGCCGAAATGGCCAAAGCATTGATCAAAGCCAATAAACAATTTGATACTTATTTCTATCCAAATCGGAATCATGGAATTTATGGAGACAATGCGCGGTTACACTTATATAATAAGATGACTAGCTTTTTAATGGAGAAACTGTAATTGAAGGGTAATTAATAATGTTTTAATGAATAATGCGAATCAGGGGTTGGAAATAAATATATCCATAAAGGAAACATTATCTTTCAATTGAATTTGGGATATTTTTGCTTCTTGCTGCTCGCTATTTGCTTCTTGCTCCCTTCTATCGCGATTGAGGGAAG
>CALKJE010000235.1 GCA_937995675.1 uncultured Saprospiraceae bacterium | reverse complement strand
GGTGTTATTAGTATTCAAGCAGTTGGAACTAGTCAAATATCGATAGAATTTAATGGAGAAATATATTCAAATATGAATAGTTTGCTAATAGAAAATGTGTCTGAGGGAGAGTATTCTATATCAATTACAAATGGACTAGGGTGTCAAATTGATTCTTTAATTACTGTCGAATGCCAAGATTTGGTTAAAGTTAACCTATTAGATCAAAACAATAACTTAGTAATATCACCAAATCCTGTAAATGAAATTCTTTATCTATCAAAAAAAATGAAAAACATCACAATTATTTCTATTGAAGGAATTAGGCAGAATGTAGAACTATCAAGAGATGGAAATCAAATAAACGTTTCTAATTTAAGAGATGGATTGTATTTCCTCCAAACAGAAAATGAGTTAATGAAATTTGTAAAAACACATTAAAAGTTAGTGAGCAGATTTCAGCATAATAAAAGACTACTGCTACCGTACAGTCTCGTTTACAGCTCCAGCCGTAGAAACAACTCCACAAGCAAAAAAGAGCTTTAAAAAACACATTGAATTGAAAGGCTGTTATCTGAATCGATGGCTTGAGTTTTTTTATATACAACTTGAAGATTGAATTCTTCTGTGGTAGGATTGCAAAGTAAACCTTCGAACAAATTCGGTTGGATGAAGTAATAAAAAAACACCAAGTTTAACCAAAGGGCGGATTGGGAAGCAACAAGCATAAATTCTCGTCTTTTCTATTTCATTTCCTAGAAAAAAATAGTAATTTACTAACGTACAGTAGAATCCTGATGTTATGGTAATAGACCAAGCAAAAAGTATTGATTAGATATAAAGAATGAAAATTAAAAACCCTCTAACTTTTTTTAACATGTGTTTAAATATACCCCGTCTAAGCTTAATTGGTTGCCTATTTCTTTTGGCCTTACCTATCCAGGCTCAAGATTGCTGTGATTTAGATGATATAGTAGATTTGTGCTACTTATCGGGGGCAGATTATTGTGGTAGCAGTGGCGGGTGCCCTTCTTATTCTATGGATGGTGATTTTATGGTCGATGCCCTGGTGCTCAAGCTTACTTCGTCGGATAATTTTGGACCAAATGGCACGGTAAATTGTGCGTTCAATCTCAAAAAACTGGAGGACGTGTCTTCGGTTCAGGCTATTAGGGACTGTGGCTGCGACATGATTTTTATGCCTTCGGTATTCTCTGATCCAGTCACTAATACCATAAATTCAACCGAATCTTTTATCCCGCAGCCGATCTTACAAAATATTTACGACTGGTCTTTGGAATGTGAGAATAACCTCGTCATTGCAACTCAGGGAGAAGCCAACCAATGGGGATACACCACAGAAAATGCCAATGTCAATCCCAATACGCCCATTCCTGGAACCTCTTTCAATTCCATTTTTGATGGACCTTTTGGTTCTGTAGATTTCTTTGAGCAAGGTGGTACTTTTCAAGGGGTTTTTACAGGGACGCCAAGTACTGGTTTTGAATTTTTGGCGCAAGATGCCAATGGTAATCCTACAGTGGCCATTGATGAAGTGTCGAATGATATTGTATTAGGAGATATCGGGATCTTTATGAGCGGGGGAGCAGGGGCGGTTTCAAGTGGCCCTGCCATCAACAACAATAATGATATATTGGTCTGTAACCTATTTGCCTTAGCTTGTGCTTTAGCTGAGCAAGAAGTCCGGACAAGTGTTAGCTATGAGCTTTGTGTAGATGAAACGGTCACACTTCCCGATGGCCAAATCGTGGATGAAGCTGGTTTTTATATAGACACTTTGCCTTCCTTTAATGGATGCGATTCCATCATTACGACTTCTGTGGCTTATGGGGTTGAATCCGCTTCCATCTTTCAGAACTTCGATAGTCTGCTGGTTTGCACGAATGATACCATTCTAATTGACGGTACGTTCCGAAATTACCCTGATCCTTTTTATGAAATTACTTTGAACCAAACCATCGACCCGTTTTTTACCAATGTCATTTCGGAAGTATTGGTAACTGGTTTTGGAAGTTTGGTCTTAAGCCCCGGTATTGTTCAATCTGTTTGCCTCAATATAGAACACGAGAATTTGGAGGATTTGGTGGTGCTACTCATCGCGCCGGATGGCAGTGTACTAGAACTTTCCTCCATTAATGGGGGAGCTGGAGATAACTATACCAACACTTGCTTCACGGAAACAGCTAGCACCATGATTGGTACTGGGATCAGCAGCCCTCCATTTACCGGATCTTGGTTGCCGGAAGGTGACTGGTCCAATATTTACGGAGGTTCGGTTGATGGTGTATGGCAACTTGTGGTCAGGGATGAAAATGACAATAATATCGTAGGAACTTTAGTGGACTGGTCTATTACTTTTGCTCCTGAACTGGAGTTTACCTACCAATGGGCAACTAGCGTAGGCCTAAGCTGTGACGACTGTCCAATTACCAATGCTTTTCCCTCCGTACCAACGACCTATTTCTTAACCACGACCGATATCTTTGGATGCATCAGCCTGGATTCTGTTAGCATTAGTTTAATAGAAATCAAACTACCTCCTCCAATAGCATCCTGTGTTTCAGCAACCTCTAGCAGCATGCTTATCAACTGGGATAGTATTCCTGGAGCTTACGGTTATGAAGTCAATATCAACAACACTGGATGGATCGATCCAAATAGTGGTGACTATGCCCATGAAATAACTTCCCTAACTCCTATGGAGACGGTTACCATTTCCATACGAGGATATGATGAATGTAAAGGCGAGGTGTCGACCATTATTTGCAATACACTTCCTTGTACGGCTCCCGAAATTGCGATTGATTTTATTTCAGGAGTCAGTTGTTTTGGCGGAGAGGAAGGAAGCATCAATTTATCTGCTACCGGAAATAACGGAACAGATTTCACTTATGAACTAAATGGAAGCACAAATGCCACCGGTGATTTTTCCAATTTATCCAGTGGCGCTTATGAAGTACTTGTGACAGATCAATTGGGTTGCACCAATACCTCTACCGTAACGATACCTAGTCCTGAGGTACTCTCTCTTATACCCTTAGTGGTGGAGGAAATTAGTTGCGAAGGGGAGGAAGATGGCTCCTTAACGGTAGCAATTCTTGGAGGAGTTGGTCCTTATCAATTCAACTGGAATGGTATGAGTAGTGATTCTATTTTAAGTGGTCTTGGTCAAGGAGATTATGATGTGGTGGTGACGGATGCCAATGGCTGTTCCACAAATTCAAACCTAATTATTAATGAACCCTTGGTCGGCTATACAGCTGATTTTGCAACAAGCCCTCCCTTATGTAACGGAGAAAGTACGGGCAACATTGATTTAATCATCAGCCCTCCAAATGACTTGCTGACCTATAGCTGGTCTGGCAACAACCTTCAATCTTCAGAGAAAGACCTACAAGGAGTCTCAGCCGGAACTTATGAAGTAGTGATTACAAATGAAAGAGGTTGTACCACCACGATGATGGTAGAATTAGAAGAACCAGAAGCGCTCTTGATTGATTTCAATAGTACAGACGTCTCTTGTTTTGGTTTACAGGATGGTAGTGTAAATATCGAAGGTAGCGGAGGGCAAGCTCCTTATCTATACTCTTTTGACGGAGGTTCCAGTTTTGCCACCACCGGAAGCAACCCTAATTTACCTGCAGGAGTGTACGATCTGAAGGTTCAGGATATGATGGGCTGTGAAGATTCCTCTGTTTTGACGATTGATGAACCAGGACAGATTTTCCTTATTCTGGATTCTTTATCAGAAATAAGATTGGGAGAAAGTTATACCCTTGATGCTTTTATCAATATTCCAAATGAATCGATCAGCTCAATTATTTGGACTCCGGATGAGAATACCAATTGCGTTGACGATTGCCTTTCCCTAGAGGTAAGCCCTTTACAAGATACTGAATACACCCTGCAAGTGATAAATGAAAACGGCTGTGTGAGCGAAACCTTTACGACTATTCAGGTCGACTCGGAGGTGTCTGTCTATATCCCTAATGCCTTCTCTCCAAATTTGGATGGAGTAAACGATGTGTTTATGATCTTTGCAGAGGAGCCTGGAATCAAACGGGTGAATTCGTTTAATGTATTTAACCGTTGGGGGGCACATATTTATGGTGCGGCCAATTTTTCACCCAATGACCCTTCCATTTCTTGGGACGGTACTTTCAAGGGCGAAATTATGAGACCAGGTGTTTTTATATGGTATGCGGAAATAGAACGACTGGATGGTGTAATTGAATTTTTTCAAGGGGATGTGACTTTGATGAAGTAAACTTATCTTTAAGAATTTGTCGTAATGCTTTTTTAGAATGAAGTTTTTAAATAACTTCAATAAAACCAATCAGAAAAAACGACTAATTTCACTGAGAATTGGAACTTTCAAATCAAAAAAAACGAGGCACAAGCAAGGTGTATCAATGGCCTCCATTCGTCAGCCACTTCGGGTACACTAACCGTTCCATGCACCAACAAAAGAAAAAAATAGCAGCTTGCAAAACAGGTTTTGGCGTATGAATAAAAATAAATTAATATGGATAAAAGAAGGGTATTTTATTTTTGGTCGTAAAGGACCGAGTGGAAT
>CALKJE010000234.1 GCA_937995675.1 uncultured Saprospiraceae bacterium | reverse complement strand
CAACAATTTCACCGATATCTTGTCCGGTACAGAATGCTTTTCCAATTCCTGTTAGGTAGATAGCTCGAACTTCTTCGTTATCACGAGAGACAGTAAGTGCTTCCTGCAGTGTCAGTGCTAAATCTTTATTTACTGCATTATATTTATCAGGCCGATTAAGGGTGATATATGCAATATTTTCTTCGATGGTAAATAGTATCGGGTCCATGTATATGGTTAGAATTTGGTGGATAAAAGAATAAGGGACGAAAATACGAAAATGAAGGGATTTTTTGAGGTCGAATTCTTCTATGTAAGATTTTCATCAGACTACCTAAATACAAACTTCTAGTCAAATCTCTATTTTTAGTGTCCTTATTCGTTCTGATAAACTAGGCGTTAGCCAAAATTTTATTAATTTAGTTGAAGTAATGATAAAACAATCAAAAACAGGTACAAATATTGCAAAAAAGAATAATAAGTAGGGTGTTTAAGATCTAGTTCGTTAGATTAACTAAGAATATTATTCGCTATTAACTTTTTTGTAAATGAGCAATCAATTCTCATTAAACCTTCTGGATTGATTACCGTCTAACCTAAATAGCCCAACTCATTTTTACGTGACCTCAAAATCAATGAATTATGTTGCAACCGTATACTGGCCCCTGGAATTTTGAACAGGCTGCTCATTTGTTACGTCGAACAACCTTTGGTCCTAATAAAGCCCGTATTCAACAGGCCTTAGACGAAGGACTAGAAGGAACCTTTCAGACGCTCTTTTCCGCTCCTCCTCCACGTGAATTACCCGTTTATTATGATTTTGATCTAGACCCTGAAGCTGGTATTGGAGAAACTTGGGTCGGCAAACCGATTGACGATTCTATTACCGATATTTATTTTGCTCGTTATAAAACAATCTTTAACGGTTGGCTAAGAGGAATGCGACAAGATAATCAGACAATCACGGAACGTCTTACTTTATTTTGGCATAATCATTTTGTGATTTCAGAATCTGGCACACCTAATATGAATTGGAAATATTTTTCTTTGCTGCGAGAGTTTGCACTGGGAGATTTCCGTGAAATGACCAAGCGAATCACTATTGATCAATCAATGCTTATTTATCTGAATGGCACACTTAATTTTCAGGACGAGCCCAACGAAAATTACGCAAGAGAATTACTTGAATTATTTACCATTGGAAAAGGTCCATTGGCTGGTCCAGGAGATTACACTACTTACACCGAACAAGATGTCGCTGCCATTGCCCGTGCTTTGACCGGATGGTTTGCTTGGGTTCAGGTGCCACAACCTGCCCAGTACTGGAATTGGAATCACGACCAAGGGTCGAAGCAACTCTCTCACCGTTTTGACAATCAAGTTATTGAAAATGCAGGAGCAGAGGAATATAAAAATGTGATTGATATTATTTTTGAAAAAGAAGAAGTATCCCGTCATATTTGTCGCCGTCTTTATACTTGGTTTGTATACTACGATCTCAATCCAACCATCGAAGCAGAGGTCATCGAACCGATGGCTCAAATCCTTCGAGACAATGATTATAATATTCAACCAGCGTTAGAAGCTTTACTACGAAGTCAACATTTCTTTGACACGTCGATGCATGGTTGTATGATTAAAAATGTATTTGAACATTTCTTTTCTGTCTTTAATACTTGGAATGTTTCTGTCCCTGAAGATTTTGCACAAGAACAAATGATGTGGTTGATTTTCCACTTTGACTTACAAGAGTTAGGAATGTCGGTCATGAGTATACCTAGTGTCGCAGGCTGGCGTGCCTATCACCAAGCACCAGTGTTTTATCGCGACTGGATCACCTCAGCGAGCGTCGCATTACGAACAGAAATGATTACCAAAATAAATGAAATCATTAATTATGTAAGTCCGGGAACGGTTGGAATTGATCTACTGCAAATTGTTGATTCAATGGAAAATCCCGCTGACGTCAATAGTTTAATTGATGAACTTGGTGGACTATTTTATCCTCGTGCAATGACGCCACCCCAACATGATTATTTTAAAGAAGCCTTGATTCCTGGTCTACCAGATTTTGAATGGACGGTGGAGTACGAAGAATACTTAGCCGATCCAACGAATCAAATGATTCGACAAACGGTGGAGCTTAGATTATTGGGACTATTTTTCGCCATGATTACGGTTCCAGAATTCCAAATGATGTAGGTAATTGCACTTGTGCACTAAAAAATCAAAAAAATGAAAAGAAGATCTTTCCTTAAAAAAAGTAGCCTAGTGACATTACCTGCCTTTTTAGGTGGATATGAACTAGCCGCTCTGTCTTCCAGCAACCTTTTTAATTTGGTCAATGGAGATGATGATAAAGTATTGGTATTAATTGATTTGAATGGTGGTAATGATGGACTTGCGTCTTTTGTTCCCTTGGATTATTTTGATAATCTAGCGAACGCACGTCCGAACCTCTATCTTCCTGAAAATGATTTGCTGACCATGACCGACACCATTGGTCTACATCCAGTAATGGAAGGAATTAATAACTTATATGACAATGGCAATCTTACCTTAGTACAAGGCGTTGCCTATCCAAATCAAAACCGTTCGCATTTTCGATCCGCGGATATTTGGAATACTGGTGTAAGAGCAGATGAGTTTAAATCGACCGGTTGGTTGGGTCGTTATTTTGATGATGAATTTCCAGGTTATCCTAGTGATTATCCTAATGATGATTGTCTCGATCCATTTGCACTTACGCTAGGAAAATCCGTTTCAGGAACTTGCCAAGGTGCCAATTCAAACTTTAGTCTAGCCCTACTCAATGTAGAAGATCTGGGTGGTTTAACAACAGGAGTAGAAGCGCCACTACCTAATGATTGTTACGGTGCAGAGCTTGGCTATGTAGTCGATACTTTTAAGAAAAGTAATGCCTATGCTGAGCGAATTGTAAGTGCCGTTGATAGTGGAAACTCTATCGTAGAATATCCTGATAATAGTATTGCTCAACGATTAAAAGTAATTGCTCAAATGATCTCTGGTGGATTACAGACAAAAGTATTTGTGATCCGTCAAGGTGGTTATGATACCCATGCAGATCAAGTAGTTGAAGGCAATACTACGATAGGAAATCACGCCAATTTATTAAGAGATTTATCAGATTCTATCTATGCTTTTCAAGAAGACTTAAAAGCTTTAAATATAGATCAGCGAGTTATCGGAATGACTTTTTCTGAGTTTGGTAGAAAGATTATTTCTAACGCAGGAATGGGAACCGACCACGGGACTGCTGCACCAATGATGATCTTTGGAAGTTGTATCAACGCTGGAGTAATCGGTAGTAATCCGGAGATTGGAACCGACGTAGATATTGATGAAGGAGTTGCGATGCAATATGATTTTAAATCGGTCTATGGATCGGTGATGATGGACTGGTTTGGTGTTGCTGAAGCAGATGTTAGAAGTTATTTATTTGAAGATTTTCAGCATATTCCAATTATCAATTCTTGTGAAACAACGAGTACACAACATGTAGAACCAGCACCCAATATTGCAGTTAGTAGTTACCCGAATCCTTTCCGAAATCAGCTAACAGTTTCCGTTAAAATAGATCGTAAGGAGACGGTACGAATTGATGTCGCAGACGTAGTGGGTAAAGTTGTAAAATCTATTACCAATCGTTCGCTTAGTCAAGGAACACATGAGATTCCGGTGGATAGTCATGAATTAAAAAGTGGAATTTATTTTGTGCGCGTGCAGGTAGGTAAGGCGGTGAAAACTTTGCGGGTTGTGCGGTCGTAAAGAGAAAGAATATTCAATATTGGATATTCAATAAAGAATATCCAATCTGCTATTCTTTCGTAAAAATTATACTCTTTATTTTCAAATTTGATTGATCATATTTTATAAAAAGAGATAAATTTTAATAATGAAGTTATTTTAAAAAAGCCTTGCAGTATAAATTGCAAGGCTTTTTTATTGAAATAACCTATCTTTATTTGAAAAAAAATCAAAACACCGTTTTCCGCTTCTTCATTTTTTCTTTCTGTTCAAACGCTTCTTTTACTACTGATTTTGGAAACTGAAAAAAGTCCAATAGCCTAATTGCATTTCCTTCTTGTAGCACTCCTTTTTTTATTTTATGATCAAAATAAATGGATTCACTATTTTGAATTTCCTCACTAAAATAATAAGGATCAAACCCCTCTTTTAATAACTCAATCAATTCTATATCATGGGTAGCTACCATTACATAACTATTCCCATCATTGAGGTGAGATAGTACCGCACTTGCCGCAGCTACGCGTTCCAAAGTATTCGTTCCTTTAAACATTTCGTCCAGCAAAAAGAAGTTCCCTTTGTAATCATTCGCTGCTTCTAAAAAATCGTGAATACGTTCTACTTCTTGGATATAATAGCTTTTCCCTTCTTCCACATCATCGGAAATCCGAATAGAAGAAAATAACCGCAAAGGAGGAATTTTACATTTTTTAGCCAAACAAATAGATATGGTTTGGGCGAATAAAATATTGATTCCAATTGTCCTTATAAACGAGGTCTTTCCAGACATATTAGAACCACTAATCAAAGTACCTCTACCTTTTGGAATATCAATACTATTGACCACACAGTCAGGAATGAGTGGATGAAAAGCGTCTTCGATTTCGATGACCTGTTTTTCATTTTCAGCAATCATCAGTGGTGTAGAACTATGCGGTAACGTAGCTTTAAATGATGCCATTGCAATGGTGGCATCGGCTTTTCCCAAAGCACAGTAAACCTTATATAAATCATCTTTCTTATCCGTTAATTCCTTGATAGAATTATAATAAGAATTGACCTCAACCAAAAACATAATTTTTAGATATTCTCCCAAAAGTCCAAGCACCGCCATCGTTTCATTGTATCCTTTCCCAAAAGGATCAACGCTAATCATTCCAAGATTTTTTTGTAATTTTTTTACGCCATTTAAAGCTTTCGCCAAAATTGGATGGTCAACTAATGGTGTTTGAATAGCATTTACTTTTTCAGCAGAGCTGATAAGTTTACTCACTTGAATAAAAGCACTTAAATGCTGCTGAATATGTTTTTTATTTAAATAGTGCACCACCAAATTAACAAAAAACAGAAGGGCCACTCCGAAGATAAAACGGAGATCAAAAAAAGCACCAATGGTAAAAAAGATCGCTACCCATTTGAGTATTTCAGAGGCAATACTCATCTTTTTAGTGAATGGAAGCAATTCGGAAAATAAGAGGGGGATATTATAAACCTGACGACTATCTAAGTTTGAAATGGCCATTTGAATTTCAAGTCGTTCCGCTGGATGTTCGGTTACCCAATCTATTAATGAAGCCCGTTCTTTAATTAGATCGGCGGAACCAGTAGGACTTAATAATTGAGCATATAAATATTGTTGTCCCACTTTACTGGTGGTATGATCAAGCAAATCAAAAAGGCTAGAGAAGTCAATATCATTACGAGTTTCCTCATCAATATGATTGATCGCCGCAAAGTCTGGTGGCGCTAATTCGTGTAAAAGAGCGATCCTATTTAGTTGTCTGTTTTTGGAATGGACTTTACCCCAGCTATCTTGGAGGGCTGTTCGTTTATTCTTTAGCGTTTTTTTGCTAGCGTAGAATAATTGTAAGATTATTAAACATAAAACAATTAATCCGATAGAGAGGTATCCTAACATTTCTTTTGGAAACTGGTTTCGGCTATCATGACAAGCGACCAGAGAGATTTGTTTAAAAATATTCAATATCGGATATTCAATAACGAATATCCAATCTGCTCTTCTATCGTAAAATCTCGATTTATTATTTTTAAATTTTGCTAATCTTACTTTAGGAAGCGTATTAGTTTATTAATAGAAAAAGACTACTTAAGTATGTACCAAGGGACTGTTCCCTGAAGTGTGTCAGCGCGAAGGCCTTCCTTTAGGAACACAAGGTGCGAGATGCCAAATGACACACTTATTTATACAGTCTCACAAAAATTCAATATTCTCTTAATCAATATTAGATATTGGATATTCATAGATCCCCTACCGCACCAACACCACCTCTCCTCGCATCTCTGTCCGTTCGCCACGTGGCACTCGATACTGCACCGTATACACGTACACACCCGCTGGAGCACTTCCACCATCCCAGCCCCCCTGTGCATCTTTCGAACTAAAAATCAGACCGCCCCAGCGATCAAAAATATTCATTCTAAAATCCAGTAAATAATCCGTCAGGCCAACTCCAACAAACACATCGTTTAGACCATCTCCATTGGGAGTAAAAGCATTTGGTAAAAAATAAGTTTGAAGAGGAACTACCCCAACCGATTGGGTCAAGGTATCAAAACAACCGTATTGGTCTTCCACAATTAAGGTCACCTCGTGAGAGCCCGTATCTGAAAAAACATAAGTAGAAGCTGGCCGAATATCTGGAATAGACAGTGTATCAAAAATCCAGTTCCAACCCAACGCTCGTTCGGAGGCATCCATAAATTGAAACTCCTTAAAATTTTCAGGATCAGCAGATGGACTCCAGTTAAAGTCAGCCTGCGGCGGAAGATCTGCAAAAATTAAATCTTCAAATACCGTATCTACAAAGCATCCTAACG
This sequence comes from uncultured Saprospiraceae bacterium, assembly GCA_937995675.1. Classification (GTDB taxonomy): domain Bacteria; phylum Bacteroidota; class Bacteroidia; order Chitinophagales; family Saprospiraceae; genus JALZUU01. The sequence goes on along the minus strand of CALKJE010000234.1, from coordinate 7,689 downwards.
GAGAAGTGATCGACAAATAAACATTATAATTGCCAGAATTACGATAAACATGTGAAGGCGCCAATCCTGTATCCGTACCTCCGTCACCAAATTCCCAATAGAGTTGGTAAGTCGTATCAACGGGACGAGAGCGGTTTTGGATCGTGGTCGTAAGCGGTGTGCATCCTACGGCTATATCAGGCGAGACTAAAATCACTTCGGGGGCTGGTCGCCAAGTCAGATCTTGAACTAAAGTATCGCGACATTGAAATTCATCTTCTACGATTAATTGGACAGAATAGATGCCAGCATCGGGATATTGATGCGCAGGATTTGCCCCATTGGTCGTCAAACTATCTCCAAAATCCCAGCGATAATTTTCCACCATCGCACTACTGATGGGAGCAGTGATAAAATCAACTGGTCCTGCGTTACAAGTATCATAAGCCATCAAAAAGTCAGCATCTAAAGAAGAAACTTCTACCAGAAAAAACGCAGTATCATTACAAAGACTATCTGGATTGACGACAAGATGTCCATAAAAAATACCGGGCTGATCAAACGTAAAAGTTGGTGTTTCCAGATTGCTGGTCAGCGGCTGATCGGGATAGTCGATATACCATTCGTAATCGGTGATAGACTCAGATGGGCTACTAAGATTTTGAATGGTTAGGGAATTTTCGTTGCAGAGTTGGTAGACGGCGCGGTCTTGGGGATCGGTGGTTTCGGAGGCGAGGTCAGCGGTGAGGAGCGGGGTGCAGGCGACGACGTTGATGGCGATGTCTTGCCGGATGGTGCCAAGAAATTGGCCGTTGCGGTATTCGTCCACGCAGATACCGACAGCAAAATTTCCTGTAATCTGAGGAGTCCCTGTTAATTCTCCAGTGGAGGGATTTATTACTAATCCACCTTGTCCAAGTGGGTAATTGGTGGCGTAGGTGGGGAGGAGATATTGTACAGTTGAATAAGGTGGAACCAGAGAACCGTTACCCAAAGTATTTCCTAACGGACTACAGAACTTATAAATTAATTGATCTCCATCCGATTCAGAAACATCATAAAAAAATTCAACAGGTTCGTTAACACAAAGACTCAAAAATTTAGAATCTTCAAAGACTGGGCTATTATTATCCTCTTCATAAATGAAATTAGTTATTTCAACATGACTTATTGTAACGAAAGAATCTGGTGCTATAATATTATCTATTATGGGGTCACGACAACACTCTGTAGTAGAGATATCAAAAGGTAACAACTCTTCTCTGATTGAAACAGTATCAGAATAAAAAATCTTGTTATAACATTCCCCAGGGGGTCTATTACTACAATTAATAAAATTATACTCAAAATTCTGTATACTATCCAATGATAGTAATCGAATTTCTCTACCTATATAATTAATTGGATTAATTTTTAACGGTAAATCAGGAATAAACGAGATTGAACATTTTAGATAAGTAATAATGGAAATTCTGTATAACTTAGAATTCGGCCATCCACCTTCCCCTATATGTTCATAATACATTTCACTACCTATCTGGTGGCTACCAAATACCATTGGGCATCCTAAAAAAATCAGGATGCCCGTTAGTAAAGTATTTTTTAAAATTCTCATCTTGTTAGAAAGATACCATTAATTATTCATTCGTGTGATTAATTGGGTGTACTTTTTCTGATGTTGATCTATAATTGTTAATGCGTAGATTCCACTAGCCAAATTATTTGATGGTTGAAGTCTGATCAGGTTGACACCTTTTGTAAGCTCCTGAATTTCACGGATTACGGTTCTACCATAAATATCGGTTAGTTCAACTTGTACTGTTTGCTCATCTATGCTTTCTAACTGGATATTAATATCGGTTGTAAAAGGATTCGGGTAAATTTTTGCCAAAGTTAACGTAGTGTTATCTTCTAATGGAGCTGTCTTTTCCAGACCCAATTCCACTGGATTATCTCCAGTAATCGGTGGTGCTATTTCTAGATTTTCTTTACCTGTATTACTTCCACCTTGGCCTCCATCTCCATTGACAAAGCAAGCTATTTCCTTAGAACCTCTAGATTTCCCTTCGCAATATTCAATGGTTCGGCAGAATGTGGTAACTGGGCAACCTGCTCTTTGTACATTGAAGCAATACTCTCCTGCACAATTTGAATTATTAAAGTCAAAACAATTGACTGCATAAGAGTCAGATGGATCTAATTCTGTTAGTGAAATTTGAGTACCAATAGCTATACATCCATCACCTGACTGCTGACTTACCGAAATATTCACCGGGAACACACTACTTCCAGTCGCATCGAACTTAAAGCTACCTCCTTCACAAGAATTAGTCAAAGTATTAAAGAAGATGAATTCTGTTTCTATGAGCACTTCGTTTGCGAGAGCTTCTTGGCAGTTTCCACTTTCACAAGGCTGTGGAATTTCTGGTACTACAAAGCAAGTTGAAGTTTCACAATCGTCACAATTAATATCAGCTACTGTTACACAATAATTACCTGTTTTTAGTCCTGTCAATTGAAATTCGTTTTGTCCAAATTCTCCAATCTCCCATTCATTATCCCATTTCACGACATACCTTTCACAAGAATTACCTTCTATTAAAATATTGATTGCACCATTATAAGATTTTTCACATTCTGGTGTAATATTATCTGCTGTAACAAAAATAGGATCAGGGCAAGATTCTCCTGGAGTTGTAAAACAGCTTTCGTAAACACAACCACTCGCATCTGTATATTCAACACAATAACTTTCACCAATTTCTATTCCTATACAACTTGCTTCTTCTTCTGAGCTGCTAATTAGTCTACTACAGAAATCATTGCCATTCGCATCAATAACTTTAATCATTATTGGAAAATTTAATCCATCGGCTCCAGTTGATATAAAAATCGATTTTGTTCCAAGAGGGCCATCCGTCAACCGATAAGTAAAATTATCGGCATATCTTTCTTCTCCCGTTACCTCTATACATCCTTGGAAAGAACAACAGCCATTCTCATTTTCAATAACATAACAATTCTGTCCTATTGAAGCTGGATGATTAGCATCACCTAGTTTAAAGGCTCCTTCTTCGTTTAGCCATCCTACAAAATACTCATCACCTAGTCCATCAAGTTCTACAAAATAATTGCCTTGACAGTCTACATAAGCTATCGGATCAAATTGATTGATATCTTCACAATCACTTACTGATCCTCCCGAACCAGCGTTATCCTCGATTTGTGATTCACAAGCTGGGATAGTACAAACACTGTAAAAGTCTTCTCCCACTATGGTTGGATTATTTACCCAAGATGTATTAGATAATCTAGTTGGTATCAATACTGACTCTGAAATAGTATTTTCATTTGTAAGATCATGTACATTAATTAGTGGGTTTCCAGATTTATCTTCTCCCCTAAAATTAAATAGATAACATCCAAAATTATCTTCGACTTCAACGTTCCATTTTAGAGGATCATTTGCGTCTACTGTCATATTCGCCCATGCTGTGTTAGGTCCACTCTCAAAGCTGTATCTAAACTGCATAGATTCCATAGGTTCGGAAGTAAGGACTGATAAAATAAAGGATTCTGTAAACTCATTTGTCTCTGCAAAACTACTTTGATTAATAACTAATCCATTGTTTAACGTAGCTCCATTTTCATCTTGTGATCTGTTGAACTCAGCAAAAGTTAGTGCATTAGGAGTTAAATCTGTTGAAAGTGAGAAGTTTGTTAGGAAGGGTTGGAAGTTGTCGAGAGTGAAATTTGAAGTCTCACCAGCAGTTGAATTTCCTTTAATATTTACCACCTCACAGAAAATATCATGTACTCCATCATTAAACCTAGAGTTATTAGGGGTATCTGCTCTAAAATTTATATTGTTATCTCCTATTATATCGTCCTTGTGAATTCTACTTACAAAATCGTAAAAGTAGAAATCATCCCACGGATGTGGCATTTCGTTTGCACCTGCATAAGTATTTGGCTCTATGCCTGTTCTTAGGTTCCATCCTCCAACTTTATTAGCCTCACCTGATGATGATCCATCTTGCCACATATTAGCTGGAATGATTGTATTTCCTTCTTTTCCTCCTAACTGAATTTGATCATAAAAGGGTCCTTGAAGTTGTTTAAATTCTCCGACATTAGCATAAGATGGTTTAACCCAGAAATAAAGATTTTCAACATCGTAGATTTCATTATATCTCCTTGCATTATTATTATATCCATCTAATTTTACTCTGGCTTGAATGGTCATAAAATCTGTGCCTGGATAAGTAACGTCTACACCTGAAGTATTATCATCTTCGAATAGTAATTCAATATCATAGCTAGGCTCTTCATAAGATATAAATTCTAACGGATTGTTAGCTATATTATCTGCATAGGGACTTTCCATTGGATTTTCTAAAACAGTCAAATGCATGTGATATCCTCCAGGTCCAGATGTACCCAAGGGCCCAACAGGTTCTCCAGCAGCAACTGTATTTCCGACCGGAATATCTTGATCATCGTAATTTACAGTTCCAGTAACTTGTCCAATTGCATAAACAGCTCCTAAATTATTATCAAATACAATACACCAACTCTCTTCATCAGGAAAATTCATTTTCATCAAAGTACACCCACCAGATATTCTAGGTAAAGTCCCTTCTGTAAATAAGTGAAGATAGGAGAAATTCTTTCCATCAACACCATCTCCGTCAATAGTTATATATCTGGTTCTCAACATCATACCATTACTATTTACCACTTGCCCAGCTTGAAGAGAAAGAATTAAATCGTTAGCATCTGTATTATCTGTTCCTTCAGTGTTATTATAATCAATTCCGCCATGCCAATTATAGTTATTTCCATCTAATTTTCTCGGCCCAAAATCATCTGCTATCTCAATTTCTGGAAAATCTCCAGAATCTCCAGAATCATAGGAATGAATATTATTTGGTGCTCCTAAATATTCTCTATACTGCACCTCTAGATTAAGTTGAGAATAAGTAACATTAAAAAGAAAAATAATATTAAAAATAAGTAAGTATTATTTTCATTGTTTAAAATTTTTCAGTTAAAAAATCGAATTTATTTATCATCCATCGAGGAGTAACATTCTTGTTTTCAACATAGTATGCTTTTACCTGCTCCCATTCTTTCTCATTGAACTCCTTAGTAAGAATTTCTTTTGAACTTACATTAATATACTTTTTAGTTCTGACAACATTATTCCTTAAAGGATTCTCAACACCAATAGAAATCCATTGCTGATCGTCTCCTTCAAATTTCATATCTGTCAAAGTCGTATAAGATTCTTTTAAGTGGTTTGAATCATAAATAATTTTGCTTTCGTCTAAACTAAAGATCTTAAGTCTTTGCTTCTCAAGAGATTGTGCATCTCCGATAAGAAAAAACAAGAATTTTTTATCTTTTGATAAAACACCATCTCTAACCCATCCTCGCAGCCCATCAACCTTACCCAATTCCCCCCCCTTATTATCCAAAATAATCCAAGTATGCTCTTCTCCTATGTACCGATGACGACTATCTCTGGCCACCATACCATAGTCGATAATAAAATAATCCTCCGATGATTCCCATATCTCCGCAATAGAGTAATACTCATTGCTTAATTTTACTAAATCTTCAATTGAATCATCCACCAATGCACCATAGGCTCGCTCCTCAAATCCTGGTCTTCCCTCACCTATATACTTTGGATTCTCTTTGTTTGCATAAGGATTTGTTCTTTCAAGATCAATAGTCTTTAGTAGTTGATCCTGATTATCATAAACCTCAACTTTAAAAGCCTTAATATCTTTCTCCATACTTTCATCAGAATAACGATAGGTATGAATACCTTTAGGTCGCTCATAGATATACCACTTACCAGAAGGAGCATTATGACGAAATCTAGCTCTTTCGTAAAAATATTCTCTACCACCAATTATCTTATTAGTAACACTCCCTATTGGCTCATCAAATATTCCATCAGACTTATTGGCAGCTTTCCTAATCGGTAATGTATCTATTAAAGTGACAGATTTACTTTTTTTAGATAGCTGCTTATTGACATTTTTAGTGCTTGATTTAGACTGACAAGCAATAGAACAAAAAATTAAAAAGGCGTAAAATAAAATTCGATACATAACAATTCTTTTTAAAAAATTTTACAAAATTTTCCTAAACTAAAAATATCTCATAAATTTTATTCTCTGCTCACACAAAACTACCCAACATCCTCCTCCCATTTTGAGACAAAACGTGACTTTTTGAGACTTTTTGAGACATCTCAAAAAATCAAAAAGCAATACGATCTCTATTTTCATTTCCAAAACCTCGCGGCTTTCCTAATATTTTATAGATTCGCTCTTGATCTTCCGCATTCACCAATCCTCTCTTTAAAACAATACCTGCCGATTTTAATTTTCGATAAAGTGTTTCTCGAACAATACCATATTCCTGAGCGATTTCTTGACGTGTTTTTAGTTTCATAATAGTATCTTTTTTGAGTAAGTAATTAGCATGTTAAAATGTTTTACCAGCAATCCTATTTTCCAACCTGCCGCCCAAGGCACTAAGTATTAGACATAGTTTAGCAAGGGCAACTCTAAGGAGTTTACCAGTGTTGCTTATCCATAAGGAGTTGATCTAAAAGCACTCCCTGTAGAATCGCAGTTACCGTTATCTAGACGACAAGTCTACGATAACCGATTAGGAATCAACTTTTCTCTCTTACTTATTTTTTGTACAATGTGAAGAATCATAAGTCAGACATCTTTCGACTTATGATTATTTAGAACGGTCTAAAAATCTTGGTGAGTATAAATATAAACAATACTTTTCAAAAAAAAAAACGAAAAAACTTTAACAAAACACTCAAAGTAAGTATCATGTTTTCCTTAACCAGGTTTACCAAACCCTCTTCAATTGGTGAGGAGGTTTGGTAAACCTTTAATCTTTACATCGCAACTACCTGCTCCGCTAGTTTGGACGTCCTCGTCCAGATACACCATTAAATCTACAGCTTGACCACCTTCCCCAAGCTCCACCATTCGCCACTCCGAAGATCTCCCACTCGAACTAAGTATAATCCACCAAACACATTATTCATTTCTATGGTAATTTCCAAATCATCAGATGTTTTTTGAGCCACTAAATTCCCTAACAAATCATATATTTCTAACTTTATACTTCTGTTATTCGAATTTTCAATCAATAAATTTTCGTTGACCAACGTATTAATTAATCGAATATCATCAGGTATAATTTCATCTAAATTTGTGGTAATAAAAATCTCACAATCATCACTGATTGGATTCAATTCAATCGGTGAACCTGGCATAAGGTCTCTACCTTCAAAAGCAGGATAATCTGCTCCATACCGTGTTGCCCGAAAAGTATCATTTCCTCCTGAATCACTTCCTTGACTTATCGGTCCAGTAATTCGATTTACTGGATTAATATAATTCCACACAATCTCTTCATCTAAAGTAACTTCACTAAACTCACCAGATCTTCCTTCACAAATTAAAATATTGTCATTCGGTAATGGTTGTGCTCCAGAGATTCGAATAGAATATAAATCAGGCGTGGTATAAGTCCAACTCAATTCCGTTGGACCATACGCTACTCCATCCGTCAGCTCATAAGTACCATCACTCAATATTGGTGATTCCCAGATATCAATCGCTGACTGCGGTCCAAATTTTTGATTATTAAAAACCATCAACT
>CALKJE010000233.1 GCA_937995675.1 uncultured Saprospiraceae bacterium | reverse complement strand
CCTCTAATAAAAGCCACCGATCTCTCAGTGACTCTTCCGTCTTTTCTTTTTCTTGCTTGTAAAGCTGTATCTATACGAAGACGTATAAACTAGCTCTTTGATTTTTTATAATCTTTTATTTTGCGTTTTGGCTCGTGGTGTCACAGCAGGGAACCGCAAAAGCGGACGGGAAGCTTGAATTTGTTTTTGAGATTGAAGTTATGCTTGAGAAATACGAAACCTAGAACAGTCCCATTACTCTTTAGCACCTATTAACTTACCATCAGTCCATTCAATTACGACCCAATTAATATTTTTTGGTTTTATCCATTTCCTATTCCCTGGAAGTAAAAATTCGAGAATATTAGTTCGGCCTGGTTTAATATAATAATCAGCCCAATAAACATCTTCTGTATCGACTTCAACTTTATCCGCGTTACAAAGGCTTATTATTTCTGCCTTCACACTATTTAGAACAATTATTAAAGAATCTGATTGAATCTGAAAGGACTTCTCTGGCAAAACCTCCCAATAAGCTTGACTGGGTAAAAGCATAGTATCTTTAGATGCATTAAAGATATCGATTAAAATCCTTTTTTTATTTAGAGAGAAAGAAACTGAATATGCCTGCTGGCAAAAAGAAAAAGAAATACAAAAAACAAAAAAAAAGGCTGTGATAAAAAATTTATTATTGATGTTCTGCATTTTATTTATGTCAAGTTTGGATCTTGCTCCTCACAAATTAACAATATTCCACACAAAAAGAGAAATTATTAAGAATTTCAATCCGAAAATATTTTCTTCCTTTCTTTTCTCAAAGCCTCAATTTTCCAAAGGGAACGAATACTGCCATAAATAGGTTTTATAAAAAATTAAAATCTATATTGCTTTTCTAATGAACTTTAAAAACAATAAAAAAACATTATTAATCCTCGACATAGATGAAACACTGATTCATGCTACTGGTCAATCATTGGACTATGATTCCGTTTTTAAGGTTTTTAATTATCATATTTATCTCCGTCCCTATCTATCTCAATTTTTAGAGGAAATAAAAAACGATTTCTTACTCGGCCTTTGGTCTTCTGCCTCTGATGATTATGTGGCAGCAATCGCCAAAGAAATCATTCCTAAAGATATCAATTTGGAATTTGTCTGGGGAAGAAGTCGCTGTACCTATCGACGAAATATTCAAATCGATGAGTATGGATACTATGATGCAGATCCCTTAAATCACTATCATTATATAAAGCCATTAAAAAAACTCAAAAGACAAGGCTATGATTTGAAGCTGTTTAAAAATGAAGCACAATGGTTGCGGCTAAGTCATTGACCGCCAATACTTCACAAATTTTTCGGCATCGTAGCTTTGGCTACGAACCTCAAAATTTGTTTCGTCTTGACAATCAAGCACTTACCCTCACCTTTTGTGAACATTCTTAAACAGCTTCTTTAAATAGAATACTAATCGTAGATGATTCACCTCATAAATCTAAAGACAATTATGGAAATGCCATCTATCCCACACCATTTACAGGCGATCAAAAGGATAGAGAATTAAAATTACTGTCAAAATATCTGCAATTGCTTAAAGACAAAGAAAACGTCCGCCATATCGAAAAAAGAAACTGGCAACTAAAGCTTAAACGTTCTTTAAAATAATTCTTATATTTAGAGCTTGTCTAAACCTCCATTAATTGGCTGCAATTGGCAAATTTTATTCTGCATTTCGTTAAAAAGCCTTTTTGCTCTCGCTTTTTGTGCTACAAGCACAAGCTTGGGCAGGATGCTAAGGCATCGCCTGCGTTTTTTGCCTCCCCGAAACAAGTTCGGGGCAGGCTATTCAGAGCAAAATTTCCTCAATTTCGCACAATCATGAAAATTTGGACAAGCTCTTACTAGTTCACAACTGAAAATGTAAATACGTATAAAACGATTCAACAAATCAACGATTCAACAATTCAACCATAAAATGAATTACCTAGATAAAATAAACACCTCCGCTTCCTATATTCAGGAGCGGACAAAATATAAGCCCGTCATCGGTATGATTCTCGGGTCAGGGCTTGGTATGATGGCCGATCAGATCGAAAATCCAGATAAGATTCCTTACGAAGATATTCCTGACTTCCCTGTTAGTACCGTTGCAGGACATAGTGGCCAATTGGTCATTGGGATTTTACAAGGTAAAACGGTCATCGCTATGCAGGGCCGTGTACACCTATATGAAGGCGTCACAATGCAAGAATTGACCTTTCCCGTTCGAGTGATGCAACGATTGGGTGTCCAAAACATGATCATTACCAATGCTTGTGGTGGATTAAATCCTAATTTCTATGCAGGAGGATTGATGTTTATTGAAGATCATCTAAATCTTATGGGAGATAATCCATTGATTGGCCCGAACTTCGAAGAATTGGGACCTCGATTTCCTGATATGTCTACGGCTTACGATCCGGAATTACTAGTACATGGAAAGGCTTGTGCCAAGGAACTAGAGTTGGACACTTTTAAAGGTGTCTATGCGGCGATTAGCGGACCTTATTACTTGAGTAAAGCAGAACTAAGAATGCTGACCAAGTTAGGTGCTGATACAGTAGGTATGTCTACCATTCCTGAAACGATTGTGGCCGTACACGGTGGAATGAAAGTTCTCGGTATTTCTTGTATCACCGATATGGCGGTGCCGGATGAGTTAGAACCGTTGACACACGAACATGTCGTTGCAACAGCTGCGCTTGTACGTCCCAAATTTATCAGCTTAGTTTCTAAGATCATCGAAAAAATGGAGATATGAATATGACGGACATCATCGCCAAAAAGCGCGATGGCGGTACTTTAACAGAAGCGGAGATTGCCTTTTTTATTGCTGGAGTTGTGAATGGTTCTATCCCTGATTATCAGTCCTCTGCACTTCTTATGGCCATCTACTTAAATAAGATGAAGCCGCAAGAAACCACTTACCTTACGCGCTGCATGATGGAAAGTGGCGACCAAATCAACCTCGATAAAATTCCCGGAATTAAAGTGGATAAACATAGTACCGGAGGTGTCGGCGATAAGACGACTTTGGTCTTGACACCGTTAGTTGCAGCATGTGGTGTTCCCGTGGCAAAAATGACGGGAAAAGGGCTTGGACATACCGGAGGTACGATGGATAAGTTGGAAGCTTTTGCTGGAATTCGAACAGCACTTAATCAAGCAGAATTTATCAAACAAGTCAAGAAAATCGGGATCGCTGTTAGTGGTCAATCGGGCAATCTAGTTCCGGCGGATCAGCAGCTTTATGCGCTTCGTGATGTGACTTCTACGGTGGATAATCTTTCGCTAATTTCTGCGAGTATCATGAGTAAAAAATTAGCCAGTGGTGCTGACGCGATTGTCCTGGATGTTAAGGTTGGAAATGGTGGATTTAACCCAACGGTAGCGGCTGCTCGTAAACTTGCCAAAACCATGATTCGCATTGGTCAACAGATGGATCGTCAAACCGTCGCAGTCATCAGTCGGATGGATCAACCATTGGGAAGAGCCGTCGGAAATAGCCTAGAAGTCATCGAAGCCATCGAAACTTTAAAAGGAAATGGCCCGAAAGATTTGGTGGATTTGTCTATTGAGCTAGGCGTCCAAATGCTCTTATTATCTGGAAAATTCTCTAATAAAACAGCGGCGAAAAAGCTTTTAAAACAACAACTCAAATCTGGTGCTGCTTTAAAGATGTTTAAGAAATTTATCAAGGCCCAAAGCGGAGATGTTTCAGGTATTAAAGATTATGATCGCTTTCCTGGAGCGAAATACACACTTGAAGTTATTGCTCCTAAGTCTGGATGGATCAATGGGTTAACTGCTCGCACCATTGGTCTCGGTTCTATGCAATTAGGTGCTGGTAGACAAAAGAAATCAGATCCAATCGATTTGGGGGCAGGTATTTATTTACATAAAAAAATAGGCGAAAAGGTAAAAGCTGGAGATCGTTTAGCGACGCTATATACCAATAAAAAGAAAACGCTTCAACCTGTTGCTGATTTGGTATTACCTGCCTGGACTATTGGGAATAAAGCGGTGAAGGCGAAGTCGGTGGTGGTGGAGGTTTTGTAATTTGATAATTAAAAATGATCTGTTCAATCGTGTTTAATGAATAATTAGAATAATTAATAATGCCATCGAACGTGTAAGGGTAATGAATAATACGCTTTTCTTTTGTGATTAAGCTTATGTTTGCTTTAGGACGTTAGGCAGTTAGAATTTCTAATTCGTAAAACAATTTTTTCAATTTTCTTGTTCTAAATTTTGACAAGGAAAGGCCTCGAATTTTGGTAAAAACCTCCTACTATTTTTTAGTCAAACCACTATTAAAATTTTTTAAGTTATCACCGAAAAAAATTATTCAAAAAAAAGAAAAATGTTAACCATCAAATATCCTTCAGAAAACACTGTAGTAAAAGATTGGAAAGCTTTATTGGACGAAATAGTCGTAGCTTATAAAATGGAAGAAGTTTCTACACTTAAACATTCTATTTTAGAAGAAGACGATGCCAAAGTTACTGGTGAAAAAGACATAACGGACTATCTAAAAGATCTAAAAAAATCAGTAGAAGATTGGCGTGCCCCCGGCTGTGGAATTTAAATTTTCATGAGGGACTCTGCCACGAAGTGTGTCATTTTGCCAGCCCGCGCCTATGATCTCCGCAAGGGTGCGGAGCAGGCTCTAAAGGATAGCAAGCCCGCTGACACACTTTAACAGAACAGTCTCTTTCATTAACTAGGATGCAAATTAATTGTTGCAAAAAACTACTTCACATTCACATTCTAATTCTAATTCAAATCCCCCCTTCATGCCAATCTACAAATCCCATCATTTCCAAGTTCCACGTACTGCTCATTACTACACACTCGGTACACCGTCCGCTGACATTGAAGCGTTTTGGTTGGTTTGTCATGGCTATGGACAATTGGGTAGTGAGATCATTCATAAATTTGCAAAATTTGATGATGGCAAACATTTGATCGTTGCTCCTGAAGGACTGTCTCGGTTTTATTGGGGAGGAGTGACGGGAAAGATTTCCGCTTCCTGGATGACCAGTGGAGACCGACTTTCTGAGATTGATGACTACGTAAACATGATCCATCAGATCTATGAAAAATACACTGCACTACTCTCTCCAAATGTCAAAATAAACCTCTTTGGTTTTTCGCAAGGTGTCGCCACGCAAATCCGTTGGATGATGGCCAAGTTCCCAAAATTCGATCGGCTAGTTTTATGGGCTGGGACCCTTCCGGATGATTTAGACTATATTCCACATCAAGACTATTTTAATAGTCGAGAACTGTTCTGGCATTGTGGCAAACAAGATGAATATATCAATGATAAAGTATTAAACTGGCACCGTGGTTTTATCAAAAAAGGTGGCTTGAATTATAAAGAAAAATGGTTTGAAGGCACCCACCAAATCCCAAGAGAAGAACTCGAAAAACATTATTTAAACCCAGTTAAAGAAGCTTAATCCGTTATTTTATAGTCAAATAAAGGTCTAAGATTTCATTTAAAAACCTTGAATATCTAACCAACAATTACCATTTCCACCTATTTGGTTTTCCACCACTTATTACCTAAATTTGTGGAACTTTTCTATACCACTTTTACACAATACATAGATTAAACTTTCACCGCATAGGACTTGTTGTCATTGGACAACAGGCAACTCTGCCGATTAGTGTAAATGAGTGAATTGGACTTTTCCTTTTGAATCCCATCATTCCTGCTAATTCTATTGAAGGTTTTAAAAAGAATTATAATGAAAAATTACCGATTACCTATTTTTAGTCTTTGCCTGTTATTACTAGCAGGATGTTTTGTCATGGAAAACACGTTCCCTTCCATTGCTCCTGGAACTTGGCGAGGCGTTTTACAATTAATTCCAAAGCAATCTGTCCAAAATGAAAAAGGAGAACCTCTACCAGAGTTGGTCGATTTAAAAATGGAAGAGATTACAGAAGGAGAATTACCATTTACCTTTGAAGTAGTTTATACCAACGAAACGGACTTTTATATCGAAATACACAACGGAGCAGAACGGTTAAAACTAGATGAGATAAAAACAGGGAAAGATCGTAAAACCGGAAACGACACCCTTTATATTGATATTCCAGAATATGATTCTTATATCAGAGCGGATTATGATGCAGGCGTCATTGCGGGAAATTTCTATGTTCCTAGTCGAGGAAATAATTATAAAATTCCATTTATCGCTCGTTATGGACAAGGACATCGTTTTACTTTATTAAAAAAAGAACCGGCTACAGATCTCAATGGAAAGTGGGAAGTTACTTTTGGTTTGGATGGAGACGATCCTTATCCGGCTATCGGAGAATTTAAGCAAGAAGGCAATCATTTAACAGGGACTTTTAGAACTGAGACGGGTGATTATCGTTTTTTAGAGGGAACCATTCAAGGCGAAAAAGTCTATCTCTCCACATTTGATGGAAGTCATGCCTTTTTATTTGAGGCTAAAGTATTGGATAAAGACCATCTAATCGGAAGTTTCCGTAGTGGCACCCACTATCGTACTACTTGGGAAGCTAAACGAAACCCAGAAATTACCCTAGCGGATCCAAATGAGTTGACTTTTTTAAAGGAAGGATATGATAAAATTGAGTTTTCTTTTAAAAATCCGGAGGGAAAAACCATTAGTTTGGATAATCCAGAATATAATGGAAAGGTAAAATTGGTTCAGATTTTTGGGACTTGGTGTCCAAATTGCCGAGATGAGACGGAATTTTTGACCGATTATCTCAAAAATAACCCAAATGAAGACCTAGCCGTAGTTGCTTTAGCTTTTGAAAAATACAAAGAACCAACCAAAGCAAACAATGCCCTAAAACGGTATCGAGATAAAATGGGCGTTCCCTATGAAATGGTGGTCGCAGGAAGTTCAAATAAGAAGGAAGCGGCACAGGCTTTGCCTATGTTAAACCATATTCTATCTTATCCAACCATGATATTTATTGACCGAAATGACCAGGTCAGACGGATACATACGGGCTTTAACGGTCCGGCCACCAGTAAATACACCGATTTTAAAGAAGAATTTGCTACCTTCGTACAAACACTATTAGATGAGAAATAGTCGTTTAGCGAATGGAAAGGCTGATCATTATG
>CALKJE010000232.1 GCA_937995675.1 uncultured Saprospiraceae bacterium | reverse complement strand
ATGGTGCAGGAGGTACGGATGACCTTTGGTTGTTTGCCACTCGAGAAAAAGAGGTAAATAACCAAAGGTCATCCGTACCTCCTGCACCATTTCTTCTCAGATGTCCATAACAATCAATCAAATCATTTTTAGGAGTAACATTCATCGGCCCCGTATTCCAGATTTCGGGATTTTCTCCATTTTTACTCGCAGAAGTATAGGCAGTGTTATCGGTGGCTTGTGTTCCACCATATTGATCACGAGCATAGATCGCATCAAGATTTCTGGTTCCATTAGAATTGAGGGAATTGAGTGGAATACTCATGCCAATCAGCATTTCATTATTGGCACCATTCTGTAGCGCCTGCTGCATTTGAAAAGCACCAGTCGTATCAATAATTCCTACGCCCGAGCCTAAATAAACTCCGGGATTATAGAACCAGTCGTCTGTATTATTTTGATTAGATTGAGCACTACCAAACTGAGAACCGTTGGCATTAACATCAGCATCCACCCCAAAGTTGGCTTCATCACAGCCGTTTGTAAGTACCTGAGAGAGAGCTAAAAATGGCGTAATCAATAAGAAAAGGATTAATATTCCTTGTTTTTGATTCACTACTTTGTGTTTAAATACCTCATAAGAGGTAGGTGCATGGATTATAATACCTAAACCTTAAAGCTAAAATTATGCCATGCCCTGTCACAAATAAATTAAGAATGAAAGCAAGATAAATCCTTTAGAAATCAGCATCTTAAACTAAAAATGGTGGTCTCTTCATTCAAAGAGATCGACTTATAATGGTATTTTTCATAAAAAAGATGATCGGTCTGTACCCGGTAGTAAATTTTAAGTTTTACGTTTGTAAGTTGTACAACGTGATGGGTCCTGAATAGTACATTTTTGCCGCGACCCTAGCAGCCCGAAAAGGTGGTAGGGTTTTCAATTTACCCCGAAAACCTACCAAGAAAAGGGGCTGGTACACGCCCCGACCATCTCGGTCTTTCGACCTTTGTTCTTTAATTATTTTATTCTTTTAAATCCGTTAACCAATTAAGGCCTTGAATTTTTGTATCAATTTCGCGGAAAGCACGGCCAACTTGATCGATCTCGCTTTGTAGAACGGTCACCTTGATCGTATTGACGGTATTGTTGTAAGATTGACCATGAATTTGAGCAGACTGACGAATCAATCGCAACTGTGCTAATTGTGTTTTATAAGCATCTCGCACTGCAAGATTCTCCATTAGCGTCTTACCACCATCGTCCGTGGTGATGACATTGGTGATGTTTATTTTAACGATCAATTGCTGCAAATCTACAATCGCTTTACGTAACTGTGCCATTAATTTAGCTGGATCTTCTTGAGGTGTCTTACCTGCTTGAATGACCATATTCGGTGTAATACGCGTGGTTAATCGAGCTATTTTCTTTTGTAAATCTGCGCGTAATAAAAGTGCTTCTGCTAATTTCATAATATTATTTTTTTGATATTTATAGGTTTATTTCTAAATGATAATACAAACATACCATCCTACTACGCAATTAATTTGCGCAGTAAAATGCTTATTCAATTAACTTTAAAATAAAACTAAAAATGGCCGATCCTTTTGCAAAAGGATCGGCCATTTTTAATATCATTCTAAGAAAGAACTTACTTATCTTCTTCCTTCTTTTTAGGTGGTGCAGAATTGGCAGCTTGACTGCTAATCGTATTACCAAAGAAAATTGCATTGGCAAATAACTTATTGGTTCCATACCAGAAAGCTCTAAAGTTAGGATTTGGAATCATACTAATCACTCGACCTCGTCCTAAACGATTAACGGTAATAGCGGCAGAATTTTTAAGTGTTTTTAAATTCTTACTAGAAATATATCCACTCAACACTGGATTATTGGTGTAAGTCAATGGCGTAGCATATTGGTTTCCGGTAATCTCTAAAAACTGCGTTCCGCGATGAAAAACAGGAATTCGATCTTGGTTATATCCATAAAGCAAAGGATGCGTTAAGTCCGCTTTGGTTTCAAAAATAGCTCCACCAATTACTTGTGCACCATTGATGGTCGAACGACGATTATAAGGTACCTGTCGAGGACCTTTGCCTGATTTGCTGGACTTGTATTTTACATTTGCAATTCCTTGCCCTCTTGCCCAACTGATGGCTCCACGATTGGCGATCAAGGTTCCTCCTGCTTTAATCCAATCTTTTAAGTCATCGACAGCTGTTAAATTTCCGTAACCTCCATTGGGTAAAACAATGACATTATATCGACTCAAATCAATTCTTCCTAATCGATCCATTTCTACCATCGAAACCGCCATATCATATCGCTGATCTAATAAGTGCCAAACCTCTCCTGCATCATAACTCGTCACGCCTCGTCCCACGACCAGCAATACTTCCGGCTGATCGAGCGCGGTAAAGGAGGGACTTCCCAAATTGATTCCACTGGTATTTCCAGAAGCGATCGGCTTGATGTCAACAGCATACTTTTTTTGAATATCATTCACTAAATTATAGATTTCATCCACACTCAATTTCTGATTATTTTTTACTGGAATCAAAATAGATCCTGTGGCTGCTCGTTCCGTTTTCCCATCCTTTTGCCAGGTAAGTGATCGGTTGGCCAACTTGGTATTCAGTCCAGCTTTTTGGATCGCATAAAGTGCAGCAGGTGAAAGATATTCGTTCCAAGACAATAAATAAGCATAGTTGGATTTTTCTAATGCTGGATAAGCCATTGCTTCCAGCATTTTTTCTGTGACAACTTTGCTTCCCATTTTATCACCGCTAGCCTCCGCATAATTAAGTCCAAAAGCGAGTGGTAAAGTCCAAGCAGATACATCATAAAAAAGGCTATCGGGGAAGTCAGTTGTCTTTTCAAAGATAGCTCTCAGTAATCGATATTGCGGTTGATCCATTGAGACTGAATAAGTTTTCTCTTTTAAGAATTCCATTCCATCAACCCGTTGATTCTTTGTGCTCTGTTTTACTTCAATATTATGACGTAATAATATTTTTACAAATTCACGCGTCCGATATTGATCTTCTGGGTTTCCAAAAACATATCCTTTTACACTCGCAGCGGTCGCTTCTTTTTTTGCAGACTGATAAAAATCTCTTTGATAACTTAATAATTCTTTTCGCAGATTCACACCTGCCTTTAAAGTAGAAATAGAAGTACGTAATTGGTTTCGTACCGTAAATGGAAAACTTAATA
>CALKJE010000231.1 GCA_937995675.1 uncultured Saprospiraceae bacterium | reverse complement strand
GTACAATCGTATCTCCCTCTTGGACAAAATCTCCTTCTCGAACAAACCAGTTCTCAAGTCGACCAGAAATGACAGATTGTATCGCTTGCGGACGCTGCTCCGGTAGTAAGGTCGTGACATATCCTTTGGCTTGAATATTTTGTGTCCAAGGTAAAAACATCGCAATGATCACACCTAAGCAAAAACTTAGAAACAAGAATAGTGATAATCTTTTGATCTTTGTTTTTCGTAGAAGACCAAAAGATTTATAATCACTCAGACTGATATATGAATTGATACTATTTTCAGAAATATTCAGCATAACTTAGATTAATGGTGGTGTCAAATTAATGGTATCCGTAGTTTTCTCTCGCCAATAATAGTAGTCGGCAACGACCACCACTGTCCAATCTCTTTCAGGACTCATGATATAATCAATAATGGATTTTTTAGTTTCCTCTTCCACGAAGTGTAAGGGATCTTCCAATAATAATAACTTAGGACGAGCAACCAAAATTCTAGCAATCAACAGCTTTTGAATAATACTACGCGGAAGTCGTCTTCCTCCACTATCCACAAAACTATCGATACCTTGAGGTTGTGAAACAAAATAATTATTCAAGGATAGTACATTGATTACCTCTATCAAACTCTTTTCAGAAATTTCACGTCCCATTAAAATATTCTCTCGAAAAGTTCCCTCGAATAATTGATTGGTTGGGAAAGCTATTCCAATGTGAGAATATAGATTATCTCGATTATAATTCACTAAAGGAATTTCATCAATATAAATTTCTCCATCTTCGATCTGATGAATACCAGCAATAATTTGTAGCAGTAGCGTCTTACCACTCCCCGACTTTCCTGTTATGGCGATCTTTGCACCTTCAGGAATTTCAAAAGAAAGACCATCAAAGATACTTCTCTTTTCATCTGGAAAGCTAAATTGAATATCAACTGCTCGTACACTTACTCCTGACTGATCTTCGAGCTGAGCAGTTCCTCTATTTTTATCTAATTTAAGATCGGTAACGTATCCAATTTTCTCAAGCGCCGTCAAAACATCATAGATCGTATCAATAATTCTTAATACTTTTTCTACTGAATTAATAATTAAAATAATTACAATCTCTGCGGCCACAAACTGCCCTAGATTCATGGACTCATTGAATACCAATACACTTCCTAAAATCAAAAGTCCTGCCGCCAGAAATACTTTAAAACCAATAAACAATCGGAATTGATTAATCAGTACTTGAAAATGCTTTTCTCTTTCAGCTAAATATCCAACAACAATATCATCTGTTTTTTCTAAGTGAAATTTACTATAACCATTCAATTTAAAGCTTCGATTCACGCGGGCAATTTCCTCCAACCAGTGTGCTAAACTATATTTATACTTACTTTCTTTTAAACTAGTGGATAATCCTTTCGGGCCTGTAATTTTAAAAATCAAAAATAAAATTACTACCAAGGAAAAACCTAAGATGATAAAATAAGGACTATAAATCGTCAACAGCGTTAAACCAAAAATGATTTGAAAAATGGCTAAAGAAAAGTCGATTAAAATCTTAGGTAATCCTTTCTGAATTGTCAACGTATCAAAAAACCGATTGGCCAATTCCGGAGCGTGAATCTTGTCTAATTGAAAGAAAGTTATTTTTGGAATCCGATAGGCAAACTCAAAAGCAGATCGAGCAAAAAGATCTTGTTGGATATTTTCTACAATTCGCAACTGTACCACTTGTAGCGTTCCTGTTACCGCAATACCAATTAATACAAACCCTACCAAAACTACCCAAGAAGAAGTAATTTCTCCAGTCTGAATATAATTGATAATGGCCTGAATACCCAGTGGCAAAGTCAGGTTTACCATTCCAATAAAAACGGCATAAATATATATTTGTCGAATTTCAGATTTATACTGCTTCAATAAATTCCAAAATCGCTTAATCGGTAAAGTCTTCATTTCTTTCAATCGCTGATTTATTCGTTTTTTAAATTAAAGTTCTTACTTGATAAACTAATTTTCCGTCCTTCTAACGAATAAAACCAAAGGATGTTCAGGAAAACTGCCGCAAATTACAGTAAAATTCTCAATAATGACAGCAATACTGTCTTTGATTGCAAAAAAAATACTTCCTGAGAAAAAAAATATCTTCTTTTCAGACAATAAAATACTATAAACTACTGATTAACAAACAATTAGATAAATATAAAATTCTATCCATTACTCTACCGTAGAAAATGAAGAAGCAGGCAATTCCGCTGAATTAAACAGGGTAGCCGAAAAATAATCTCGCCAGCCGTAACGCACATACTGAGGTTGACTCACGTCAGCAGCACTTACCGATAACTGATTACCAATTAATTCGACTTTTGCTGGAACGAATTTTTTATCGGTTCCTGCGATTTCAAACCCACCGTTTCCTCTTAATGCTAAACCATCAGCTGCATGATCAAAACTCAGGATGATTTGATTCCCATCGATCCGATTACTTTTATACACTGGGCCAGAAGCTGCCATTTTTTTATTATAATCATTAACCAAAGCGAGTCGAGCCAGACGATT
>CALKJE010000230.1 GCA_937995675.1 uncultured Saprospiraceae bacterium | reverse complement strand
AGATTTTCCTTCTAAGCTAAAAGTGAACTCGAAAGGAGGAACTCTCGTTGAGAGTGGAATTTTGCCGCCCGTCCGCTTTCGCGGTTCCCTTCTTCAACGTACTGTCGTACGTTGCCCTCCTTCGTCGGATTCAGTCGGTCATCTTCCGAATTTGCGCAGGAAAAGAGCGACCGTAGGAAGCGTCTTGACTAAGTAAATTCGGAATTAAAGAAAATCTATTAGCTACTCGAAATAAAATCAAATTCCCTTGTGGACTATTTTTAAGACCTCTTTCTCGAGCTTATCTGCTCGTTTGGTGATTGCTAAGCCGTCCTTTACGACCTTTTTGGCGAAAGCCTTATCCTTTAAACCACCAACATTGATCTTTACATTAAGGTACGCACCATGTACGGCAGCTCGGGCACAAAGTGCGCCTACACCTGCATCAGAAATAGAGTTTGGATTTCCTGTTTTCGCCATAGCGACCATCAATTCAAAAGAGGCCAAAGACTGCTCCATGACAGCAAAAGGAATTTCAATTGCTCGCTTTGTAGCCGCTTCAATGGCTGCTGTTCTAGCTTCTTTTTCTGGTTTAGAAGATTTAGGTAATCGGAATGCTTCCATAATTCCGTTAAACGCATTGGTATCTTCATCTACTAATTTTAGTAACTGATCTTTTTGATATTGTCCTCTCGCAGCCCAATCGGAAAATTCTTCCCAACGATCATCCCAACCTCTTTTATGCGCCGATAAATTCGCTACCATGGTTCCCAAAGAAACACCCAATGCGCCTACATAAGCAGCGATAGAACCACCACCTGGAGCTGGACTTTCTGAGGCGGTTTCGTCTGCAAAATCTTTTAATGTACTATGAATTAATGGTGCATCCGTTATATCTGCGAGTTGATATTCGATGATCTTTTTTTGTGGATCGAAAGGACCTAGCTCATCCAATCCCAAAGACTTGACCGCAATCTTAATTAACTCCGCTTCAGAAACACCAACTGAACGCTCCTGTTGTTTTAAGAAATATTTTCCAGTGTCTAACATTACCTCCAACGGTACCAAACCGACCAGTTCAGATCCGGTAATCCGCAAGCCTCGTTTGTTGGCACTTTTACGACAAGCCTCAAAAGCTACATGTAATGGGGTTACTCGAATATTGGTGAGATTCATAGAAATCTGTGCAATACCGTATTCTTCAATAAACCATCCAATCGCCTTTACACCTTTACATGCTCCAGGAACTCGCTTCGGATTACCTTTTCGATCTTTGACGATAGCTCCCGTTATTTTATTTCCAGCTCTTTTAACTCGACCATTTTCTCGTACATCGAAAGCAACCGAGTTCGCTCGACGAACAGACGTGGTATTTAAATTTATGTTGTAAGCAATTAAAAAATCTCTAGCACCGATCGCCGTCGCTCCGGACCGTGCGTTAAATTGAGTAGGGCCATAATCTGGCTTCCATTTAGGATCTTTTAATTTTTGAGGTAACCCTTCATATTCTCCTGCTCGAACCGTAGCTAGATTCTGTCGTTCCGGTCGCGTCGCAGCCGATTCGTACATATAGATTGGAATATTTAGATCTGCGCCTACTCTTTTGGCCAGCTTATGGGCATATTTCGCCGTTTCTTTCATGGTGATATTAGCAATAGGAATTAACGGACAAACATCCGTCGCTCCCATCCGAGGGTGCTCTCCTTGATGCTGTGTCATATCAATCAATTCTCCAGCTTTTTTAATCGCCAAATAAGCGGCTTCTATCACAGGTTGTGGTTCTCCCACAAAAGTAACTACCGTACGGTTTGTTGCTTTACCTGGATCGACGTCCAGTAATTTTACGCCTTCTATTTTTTGAATCTCGTCAGTAATTTGCTTGATGACTTCAGGATTTAATCCATCACTGAAATTAGGAACACATTCGATAAGTTGTTTGGCCATGGTCGGGTGTTGAGTTGTTTTTCAACGTTTTAAAAAAGTTATTAATAAGTTTTTTCTTGGTAATTTCTAAAATAGAGAAGGCTTAATTGAAGGCAATTGATTTACGTTACAACGGATTATTAATTCTTCATTAAAAAATTATTAATTATCTCTATTTAGAACAAAATTAAATAAAAAAAGAAGAATCAAGTGCTTGTTCTCCCTTTTATATCAGGGTATCTTTATTAAGAAATGTTGAGTAAATAAATTACAACTCTATGCTTCCTCTTTTTCTACCACTCTACGTCACCAAAATGGTTATTATGCTAGGGCATAACGCCCATTTTACTTCCTTGATTGGAAAAAAAATAGTTCGCCTAGAATTTCAATTTATTTAATCGCCATTCCTAGGAATCAAAAACGTCTATTATGAAATTCATTTTCTTCTGTTTTACCTTGTTTTTGTTTTGTTGGAGCAGTACCTGCACCATTAACCGCCAAGCGGGTTATCCTTTCAAAAAACCAGACTTAATCTATCCAACAAAAGTCGACCTCGCCACTACCGCTAGCAAATCTGATGATCAAAAAAAGCCTAAGTTGACCGAGCAACAGATTCGTGGTAAGAAATTATTCCGAAAGAATTGTGCAAGCTGTCACCGACGGAATATGGTCGATGATATGACTGGACCAGCCTTACAAGATGTCACCGATCGGTGGGAAGGAAGAGAAACCTTGCTATACGACTGGATCAAAAATCCTCAAGCAGTCATTTCTTCTGGTGACCCATATGCTTTGGCACTCTACAAAAAATGGGGGGAGGCAGAAATGAGTGCTTTTCCTAAACTAACGGACGAAAACATCGATGATTTACTTACTTATATCGAAAGAGAATAGTGTTGTGAAGCCATTTAAGAATACTCATAAGAGGTGAGAATAAATGCCGTCAGGTAGACTTGATCATCTGAGATCCACTAGGTGTGCTCATTCTTAAATAGCTTCTACAATAAAAAGGCGTGGGATATACGTTTAGAAGTTGGTATTTTAGCCAAAAAAATAGGTTGTATTTTTTTACAGCCTAAAACCTGCTTTAGACAAGCTTTTAAACATAAACTTCTATTAAATGAAAAAGGCCATTTTTATAAAGATTCTATCCTGTATTTGTCTACTACTCATCCAGACTACTGTTTTTTCTCAACATAAAAAAAATATTGACTGGTATGAACTCGATGTCCATCACGGCAAACTATTCCAGCCCAATACGATTGATCCTTACAGTGGAACCGCTTACGAAAAATTTGGTGACGGTAGCAAAGCAAAAAAAGTTCCTATCAAGGATGGCAAGGTCCACGGCACAGTAGAAGAA
This sequence comes from uncultured Saprospiraceae bacterium, assembly GCA_937995675.1. Taxonomy (GTDB): domain Bacteria; phylum Bacteroidota; class Bacteroidia; order Chitinophagales; family Saprospiraceae; genus JALZUU01. The sequence continues at coordinate 19,944 of CALKJE010000230.1, read as the reverse complement.
TGGGCAATGAACGGAGAAAAAATCGCAGAACTGGACTATGTAATGGGAACACCTCAAGGCATGGAAAAACGATGGTATGAATCCGGAAAGAAAAAATTAGAAGCCACTTATGTCAATGGCGTTATAGATGGTCTCGTAACTGAATGGTATGAAAACGGCCGCAAACAATCAGAAGGTAAATTCCGTAATGCCATCGAAGAAGGCGATCATTTATGGTGGTTTAATAATGGGGTAAAAGAACGACTGATTCCCTACATAAATGGAAAGGCGAATGGGTTGGTTAAAACTTGGCACTTTAACGGTAACAAAAGACTAGAAGGTATTTTTAAAGATGGACTAGAAAATGGCGACTTTACAGAATGGTTCACGAATGGAGAAGTCTCCATTACCGGTACTTACTCGATGGGTAAAAAAGATGGTATTTTTAAAACCTATTCTAAAAAAGGAATCCTACTAGAACAACAAACGCACGATCAAGGAACGCTTATCGAAGACCTCAATTATCGCAGTGGCAATATCAACTGGTCTAATGGTTATACACAAGTTTTTAACGGTAAGGAAAGTTTTTACACCGTAGATATTACGGGGCCTGATGTATATCCTCGTGAATCTACTCGAGATATTATTTATGTGGTTGATCGGTATTTTTTGCAATTACTGAACACTCCGACTAATTTATTTCAGAAAACTGACTTATCTAATAAAGATGATCAAGAAATTCTGAAAAATTTCGTATCTTTTGAATCGAAATATATAGAGGAAAAATCGGGACAAAAAATAGAAGTAATTTCTAATCCAGGTACGACCACCACGGGAATACCTTATATACATTGGCATTTTAAAGTCACGCCAAAAGAAAATACACCCATTACACCCCGAACAGTAAAAGAAGAGCATTATATTTCATTATTGTGTAACCAAGAAATTTTAAGCCTTTATGGTTTGGTAACAAAAGTAAATGATCCAAAGGCCGTACAACAGATGATGATGAAAGTTGCCAACACCACAAAAATTGCCAATGAACGAATTGAGTTAAACGCACTCAATCGACAATTGCATAAAAAATAATAAAGCGTTTAGTACTTACTAGACTTTATTCTAAAATAATTTGTATGCTCTCAAATGATCTTTTTAATCAGCTTTTCAGAATAAAGTCTAATGAAGTTGTTTTAATCAACCAATAAGCGTCGCCTATGAAAATTCTATTACCTTTTAGTGTTTTAATTTTTCTATTCTCGTCTCTTACGATTGCCCAAACGGTTACCGTGTCTGAAGAGATATCGATCCGAAATGACAATGCTTATGATATCATTGGTAAAATGGGAGACCGTTTCCTGCTTTACCAAGAACAAACCAACAAAGTAGAAATTCAGGCATTTGACATGCGCATGCGTCAAAGTTGGAACAAAGAATTAAAGTTCGAACATAAACGTTTTGACATTGTAGGATTGATTCCGGATCGCAATGACTTCAGTATTATTTATCATTATAAAAAGAAACGCAAAGAATATCTTCGAATCCAAAAATATGATGCGGCTGCCAACATGATTGATTCGGCTACCATCGTACAATATGCCACCAGTTTTGGAGAACCTAGGTACCAATTAATTTATTCAGAAGATAAGAAAAAGGTACTCATCTACTCTATCAAAAATCAAAGTGATATCAAAGCCGTTTCTTATGATTTAAATAAAAAAAGGATCCTCTGGGCAACCAGCTTTGAAATTGATGACAGTCAATTTTTCAACGAGCATATCGAACTCCTCGTCAACAATAAAGGAGTCATGTATCTAATCATGAGTAAGGACAACCGCAAAAACAAAATCGACGATCATCACTATCTAGTCTATCGCTGTGGAGCAGGAAGTGAAAACATTGAAGTTTTCACATTACCAATGGAAAGCAAGTTAAGTTATGGGGTTTTATTTGATTACGATAATCGAAATCAAGTACTCGTTGGAGGTGGACTCTATACTACCAAAAACAGAAATCGAGCAGAGGGTTATTTCTCTGTTCATATTCCTGATTATGATTTCAGGAAATATCGCTTGTCATATAATACTTTTGACGAACAATTAATCTCCGATCTAGAAGAAAAAAACGTCAAGGAATTTAAAGGCTTAGAAAATGTTCGCATCCAGGATATCGTACTTAGAAAAGACGGTGGAATGTTGTTGATGTTTGAACGAACTAAAGAATACGAAAGACGAATGGCTTCCGCAGGTCGTGGTCTGGTTGGAGCAGATGGATTGCGTTATATCGTAGATTACTATTACGATCATGTTTTCATCGTAGCAGTCCACCCAGATGGAACACCACACTGGGATCAGATTTTACATAAAAAACAGTATTCACAAGATGATAATGCGATTTTCTCTAGCTACTTTATTCTAAAAACACCTTCGCAACTTCGCCTACTTTTTAACGATGATATCAAACCGGAAAGTACCGTCAGTGAATATGTCATCAACAGCATTGGCGACTATGATCGTAACAGCGTCATGAGCACAAAAAATCAAGAGATAAAACTGCGTTTCCGCGATGCCGTACAAGTAGCTTCAAATGAAGTCATCGTCCCCAGCGAACGACGAAATCGATTAAAGTTGGTCCGAGTGATATTTTAAGAGGAACTAATTTTTCTAAACTTCCTGTATCTTTACCAGCAATTATTTATTTCTTCAATTGCTCAAGTTAAAACAATCCATAGTTCACAAAAAGATACTTCCGTTTTAGACTGGGTTTATCAACGCCTTTTTCCGATCCTCATCGGTTGGGGATTCCTTGTTCGCATTATTCCGTTTTTACACAATCGGGATCTTTGGTACGACGAAGCCAACCTCGCTACGGGGATTATTTCACGCTCTTTTTGGGAACTTAGTGACGGACTTCCTTACGATCAATCTGCTCCTTTATTCTTTCTTTATTTAGAAAAATTTATCATCAGCTTATTAGGAAATAGTGAGATGGCTTTGCGGCTTGCACCGCTCCTCGCTGGATTGCTTAGTGTGATTATTTTTGCAAAAATTGTTCGTCGCTTATTGCCTTACCCTTTTGCAGCAATTGCTTTAGCGTTCTTTGTTTTCAATTCTAACCTAGTCTATTTTTCTTCTGAAGTTAAGCAATATAGTTTTGATGTTTTAGCAGCAGTTTCGATGAGTTATTTAACCTTGATTTTATTAGAAAATATCCAGCATAAAAAAAAGTGGATCTATCTCAGTTTATTAGGAAGTATTTTCATTTGGTTTTCCCAACCGGTAGTATTTGTATTAGCTGGTGTTTGGCTAGCATTATTGGTGCGTTTGCTTCGCAAAAAAGAAGCAATAAAAAACATCGTTTTCCCCACGCTTTGCTGGAGTATTAGTTTTGGAATTTTCTTTTATTTTCAAATATTACCAACGTTAGAAAATTCAGGATTAATCAATTATCATACGGAATATTTCATGCCATTAAAATTCTGGGAGATCGAAAGTTGGCATTGGTATTTTGATTCTTTTTTTCACATTCTCGGCAATCCTGGTGGCTTCTTTTATAAATGGTTAGCACTACCTTTTGCCTTATTAGGAGGATATGAACTTTGGAAAAAATCTTCGCTTGAACATTGGCTATTATTTCTTGTGCCGATGCTGCTTGCGTTCTTAGCTTCTGGATTAGAACTCTACTCTACGATTCCTCGACTATTACTTTTTGTCGGACCGGCGATCTTATTATTGGTAAGTTTTGGATTGTATTATTTTTATAAAAAAATAAAAAATTTTCCTTACAAATCTTGGGTGACGGGCATCATCGCAGGCTTACTTATTTTACAAACTTTTTTAAATACCGCCGTTCATAATCTAGCCAAATTTAAACGAGAAGAAATCACTACTGCGCTGGAAGACATCCAAAAAAATCGAAAGCAAACGGAAGTAATTTATGCTTATGCTTTTACAGATGCAGCACTCCGCTATTATCTTCCTTTTTATCCCAATGCTAAACCAACCATCTACGGACAACCGCTTTACAAAGATTGGCAATCTGATTTTTCTAATCTAAAGTCTGGACAAAAAATATGGTTATTATTTTCGCATTATAAAAGTGAACAAGGTCGAGAAGATGAAATAATTCTAAACTATATAAATACAAAAGCGAAACAGCTGAAGAGAGGAGCGGATAAGAATGCTGGATGGTATTTGTATGAATGGCGGTAAACTATCATTTATAAATTAGCTCTAATGTCACTCTCCTATTTTTCAACCTTTCTTCTTCCGTATCATTGGAATATTTCGGGGAACTTTCTCCCATTCCAAAAATTTGAAAATTTAAGAAATACTTTTCAACTATTTTGCTAATTGCTTCTGCTCGATTTAATGAGAGAGTCTGGTTATCTTCAACATCACCAACATTATCGGTGTGCCCCGTAATATTAATTGAAATCAGATTATCATAATCAATCGTAGATAAAACTTCCTCTAATTTTAAAAGAGCTGAATTGCTTAATTCATAACTTCCAGATGCAAAATATTGATCACCTATTTCTATTTCTTTTTTTAATACTGGCTCTAGGCTAGGAATTACCTCAGAAATAGTATCTGTAGACGCGGCCAAAGTTTCCTCTTTCTGCTCTATGCAAACCTCTTCTTGATCTTGACTAACTAAAACTACATCATCAATATAGTAAGAACAATAAGGAGTTTGTAATTTTTTCTTTCCAGTCTCAGCCACCACTACCTTTACAACAGATTCAGGTAATTCATAATCTAAATTTCCAAAATAAATATAAGTCTCTCCTCCCCGAGCGATATAATCACATGACACCAATTGATAACCATCCATAGTACTTTCTGGAATTAACACCTTACAATCACTCGGTAATTTTTCTATTTGATAAAGTGGCGATTCATCTTCCAATGGAATGATCTTCTTTTTTTTGAACCTCACTTTTTGTGTACCTTTCTTTGAATGGATATCACTCGAAAAAAAAACATCTATATGATCTGCTAATGTATTCCCTCTAGAAAGTTTAATCCAAAAAGAAAGGTGATAAGAATTGCCTTTAATCAAAGGATGGCAAGTACGCCCCACAAGATGTGAAGTCCTATATACATTTTTAGCGCCTCTTTGAAAAAAGGAAATCTGACCAAAAGCATATCCAGTGTTTGCGTTCCCAGTATTAGAATAAAAAGTGGTTCCAACAGTTGTGGAATCGTCATTAAAATTCCAGTAAGCAGAAGCTACATAGGTCTGATTTATACTGTCACCCATCATCCATTGAGCATGAAAAATATCTTTCCTTTTAGGTGATTTTATCTCTACTCCGTCAATACTAAATGAACCCTCAATATTGTATAGATTTAATGATTCAAAGTCACCATTGAGGATAAGATTGGATTGAGCCGTAGATTGAACCATTGCTACTCCAAAAAGTAAAATGGAGACGATAACTCGCCTCCATAAAATATTTATCGATTTTTTAGAAATTATTTTTTTCATGATTAATCGTAACACCAGCAGTTTTCTGTACAATTTACATCACCACAATCATCTGTTCCATGTATACCAATACAATCAGAACCAGGTGAACCTGCCGGTCCTCCATAACATACAATAATAAGGTCTGTACTAGGATTTGTTCCAATCACTTGTCCTTGCTCATTTAAAACAACAGCTACTTGTTTACCATCACGTGTAGATGCAACATTTTCAGTTCCTGCCTCATATTCAGTCAAAGAAAATGTCTCTACGTTGAGAGAAATTGAATCCTCTTCAAGTTGAAGAGCTTCTATAGATTCCTGATTACACGCAACTAATAATAACAATAACGAAAACACAAAAACATTTAAAATTTTGCTCATTTTGATAATTTTAGAAAAATAATTCCTACTTCTTATTAAGGAGTTTCGGTAGCCTCCCTCCTATTTTACAAAATGAAACAGTACTAATGATTGATTTCTTCTAGCGCTATCAGAAATAAATAAAGTAACTGTATCATAATAAAAATAAGATAACAAATACAAAATTATCGAGCAACACTTATAAAAGAAAGGTAAACCTTCTCCATAAATTGGAAACATTAGGAATTAATCGGAATTTATCGGAACACCTAACTTTTCAAATATCTTTTCTTGATCTTTGGGGCTAATTAAGCCTTTAGGAAGGTTTATATCTTCTCGTTCGAGCCACTTTTTTAATGTTTTAGTGGAAATTCCGTACAAAAGAGCTATTTCTTGGCGTGTTTTAGCTTCACTCATATTCACTTTTTTTAATAAAACGAATAAATTAAACAATTTATTTTCAAAAAAAAAAAACAAATGTCAGTTCGAGACATATCCTAAAAATAATATCCCAACCGCAACGTAAACGTATCATCATCCCGCTTATTCGTAAAACTATAATACGCATTAATCACCGCCATCTGAAAAGGAGAAAACCAAACACCGGCCGTACTCACCGCATGCCAATCATCTGAACTTTCGCCTTTTAGCCAAACCCGTCCGATATCATAACCACCATTAATTCCTACTTCTAAAGGAAGGACTTTATTTTTCCAATAAAAAAGAGAAATTCGTAAATCTGCATTTCCGTAAACTGCCGTTTCACCTGAAAATCGATTATTTCTAAACCCACGTAAAAAACTATTATTACCTAACGTTTGATAATTATAAAATCGCAAACCGTCGTCACCACCAATTAGATGAGAACCACCAAAACGCAATGCTAAAGTTGTTGGAAATTTTCGATTGAGTGTTGCATAAGTAGTCAGCGATCCACCGACCGTTCCGAAATGATCCTCCTCCGTAAAATTACGACGATAGTCCGCAAAAATAGATAGTCGCGTTCCTTCTTTTCCAGCTACGACGGTATTGACTTCTCCAGAAAGACGTAAGCCACCATAATGCTGCACCAGAAAATCTTCTTCTGAGAAAAAATTACTTTGTGAAGAAATACGATTTTCCTGTTCTACCGTTCTGACTCGTTCGTAAAAAGGTCCAAAATTAATTCGATAAATTTGATTTCTCCAAGTCTCCCCCAATAGTGGTTCCACCCGTACTCGTTCCAATCTGACCTGATTAAAATTAGTCCGCTCGCGGGGTGGACGGTTTTCATTTCCTAAACCAAAGAAATTAAAGTAAATCGGTTGCTCTATCGATAAGGTTGGAAGAAAATTTAATTTCCCAAAAAAATTAACAAAATCTGCACTATAACTAAAGTTAAAAGAATTTGATTTTGTCGCTCGATTAAAAAGAATGGTTTGTCTACTTCGATATGGTTTTTCTCGAAAACGATATCTCCAAAAGGTAAACCCTAGGCCCACAAAAAAACCATCATCCACATTACTACCAAAAGAAGGCAAGGGTATGTAGTGATTATGTGTAAATAATTGACGATCATATTTATTGACGGTTAAAGTATTTTCAGTCATATCCTTCGTTTCGCTCCCTCCTTCAATTGAGATTCCATCAGGCTGATCATAAATCCAATTCTTTTTTCGCAGTCCATTGACTTTCGATTCATCTACCACTCGGTCCATTCCTTCTCCTCCAATCACTCGGATAAGCAATCCTCTTCTCGAACTTCCTTTAATGATAAATTCATCGTCACCTCCTAAACCATACAATCGAATTTCTTTGGTTTCTGATCGATAAAAGATACGGTGATAGATTTCTGATTTTTTCTCTCGTTTTTTATTGACACTAAAAACTCGAACCTCTGTAATTCCATTTTCGCGGCGTTCTATCTCAAACAATTCTCGCTTGTTCGTTCCTCGGACATCCACCATTTTAGCTTGATATTCGTATAGTTTTTCGGCATACTCATGTAATTCATTCCGGCGATTTTTTAGATTCTTAATTACTTCCTCACCATTCACTTTTTGGATAGATTCAGGCCAACGTGCAACTGCCGCTTCTATTACTTCATCGGTCAAATTTTCCTGATGCATCCGCGCAGCATTCAACCAATCTTCTCGGCTTAATTCGTTCATAAAATAACGATCAAACCATTTAGAATTATAGCTTTGCCCTATCACATCTTTGATACTACTTCTGAAGGTCTTCGTCTGTCGAAGTGCAAAATTTCGGCCCATTATCCAAGGAAAAAATCCACGACTAGCATAAAAAGATTGATCTCGATCACGTGGAATGGGACGATAAAGTGTCGTGCCATCTTCTTGCTTAAAACCTGCCCAACGCCACTGATCATCATGTCGATCCCAATCATGAATAAACTGATCAAACACTCTAGATTTCACTACCCATTTTTGATCCACTCGACTATCAGAATCTTTATCTAGTTTGGGTATTAGTTTCCGATAAGAAATAACTTTTTTACTATTTCCAAAGCTATTAATATCTGAACGATCACCAGCAGGTCGTTCTTCAAACATATATAAATCATCTCCGAATTCATTATTGTAAGAACCCATCGCAGGCTGACGAGGTGCGTATACGAGGCGAGGGTTCGTGTGATAAATACCCGCCGCTTCCGCCAGTCCAGGAATAACTAAGGCACCGTAAGGATGTAGACCCGAAACCTGATCTTGAAAATATCCTTCTATCCATGTATCGAGGAACTGAGCGAACATTGATTTTTTTACACTTTTATTAAGTGAACGAAGTACATACTGCTGTCCGTCGCTGTTTTCCAAACGAATCGTTCGCGATGCTTTTCCACCACCTAATTGAATCGGCTTTAATCCTCCTTTTGCAATTGCTAAATCTATCGGCGGTGCATTGACAGTTGCACCCCAAGCTCTACGATACTGACGCCCCATAAAAAACTCTTTAAACTTCCCTGACGCATACTGTGTAGCCGCAATTCGTGTTACACTGTCTTGAGGGATTGGAGCAAATTTTTCATTAGAAACTAAATCTATTGCGGGAGGATTTTTACTTTCTTTAAGTTGTTTTCTAAAACAAATAACGGGGTTATTTCCTTCTTTATTTGGCTTAACAAATTCTAGCCACATGCTTCCATTTTCATATGTATATATCTTAGAATAACCAGCGGAGGCATGAACAAACCGTGCTTCTACCCCATTTCCATCAGGACGTCCAGTCGTGGCATAATCCGTTTTTTGATTCCCTCCTCCACTGATAATAAAATGATGGTTGATTTTATTTTGTTGGAAATACTGAAGATTATTTTCGTGGGCAGAAACAAAGACCATATCTTCATAACCCAATAGCATTGCTTCAATCTCGCTTTTTAATAATAAAAAATCGGGATGATTACTATCTTGTTTATTTCCAAATAAATTACGTCGAATCAGATTGAGTGACCCCAACCCTGGAAATGGTAAAAGATGACTTTTTAATGGATAATGTCCACCTCTTACTCCTCGACTATAGAGCGGATGATGCATGATGACCAAGACGTGATCGTTGCGATGTTTATTGATCTGTTTTTTTAATTCTACAAGGTAGGCGAGACGAGAAGTATTTTCGCAACCATTCCCTATATTTTTTGGTTCGTCTCCATTTTGGATCCACCACTGACTATCGACAAAAATCATGACGATATCTTTACTAATTTCTTCTTTTTCAGGTCCACTGCAACCACCATCTGGGAGAAAGTGATCTATTTTTTCGTTTGGAAATTTATGGTTAAAATAAGATTCGATAAATGCTTCTTGTCGCTGTAAAGCCTTGAGTCCGTCCTCTTCGCCATTCTTCCAGTCTTTGTTACCAGGAGCAAAAAAAGTCTTCCCTTTAAAATCATCAAAAAGCGTAAATACTTTTTGGAGCTGCGCTTCGCGTACGGTACGATTGGGATCTCCTTTTTCAGGCAATCCATCTGGTGCGATATTATTTCCTAAAAATACCAAAGAAGAAGCTGTCGGTGCTGCGCTTAAATCCTTTTTCAAAAGAGACAATGCAGGAGGTAATCCTTTTGGCAAGTCCGTATTTCCCACATTTCCTACTAGAAAAAAGGTATGCGTTGGCTCTTCACTAGGAAGTTTGTTGGTTTCCCAACTTTTCATTTCTTTATCATAATAAGGAAGCTTACTTGTATTGCAGGAATACAACATGGTAGCTAAAATCGCACTAACGACGACCTTGATGATAAGAAATGAGTGAGGTAAAATACGTTTCATAAATGGTTTAAGGATATCAATAAAACAATAGGTTTTTCTATTTTTTTAGAAATTTAGAAAATATAACTAGTAATCCATACGATTTAATAGTAATTATAACTTTTTGTCCAGATAAAAGTTCTTTTTAAGAAAATCTATTAAATCAAAAATAGTAGATCATTAAATAGGTAATTAATACTTTTAAAGCATACCTATCAAAAATCTCAATACTAAGACGTGATTTATATAATTCCACGCTTATTTGATATAAATACGATGTCTATCGTTAGTTATCGCTTTATTATCGTGTACAATCGTTTATTTTATTAATTTTGCCTTAAAAAAATACCATGAAGACCAGAACCATTCTTGGAATCCTCGCAGCACTCTTATTTCTTTTCCTTTTAGGCACCGCTTTTTGGGGATATGGATTAAAAACAGAGAAAGAACAACTCATCTCGGAGAAAACTAGTTTATCTAAACAACTTGGAGAGATTGAGATTCTTAAATTAGATCTAGAAGCAGAAGTGGATAGTCTAGAATCTGCTTATTTTTCTTTAGCAGACGAGAATGAATCTTTACAAGAATCTTTAAAAAGTGAAAAAGCTAGAGTACGTCGTCGTGATCAACGAATCAAATCGATCAGCAACGCTTTAGCTAAAGAACAAACAGATAATGGAACAGAGATAAACGATCTACGTAGCCAAATTCAAAGTCTACTTGCTTCTAAAGCTGCTTTGGAATCTTCCATTTTTTCTTTACGTTCTGAAAATGATTCACTACGTAATATGACCGTTGGACTAACCAAGGACCTTGGGAAAGCACGCGAAGATAACCTAGCTATGGCCAACCTCAATCGTTCTATGGAAGGTGAATTAGACCGACTAACCCTTGCTAATTTCAAAGCCTCTGCTTTTAATGTAGAGTTTTTAAAAAGAAATAGTAAAAAAGTAACATCTAAATCGAGACGTGCAAAAAAGGTCAAAGTTAGTTTTGATCTAACTTCTGTACCACAAGAATACCAAGGAGTACGTCCAGTTTATCTTGTTATTACGGATGAAAAAGCGACACCAATCAAGTTAAAAGAACCTATTACTGCTCAAGTAGTGGTTAACGGCCAAACGCAGAATATTTCAGCTGCTGCAGCAAAAGAAGTAAACGTTCAAAAGAGTCAGCGAATTTCTTTTTCTCACGATTTAGATGAAAAACTCAGCTCTGGTTATTACCGTATTTCTATTTATACAGATATTGGATTACTAGGTGCGACTAACTTCCGCTTGAGATAATCTTTGGCTGTTTTTACTACTCGCTTTTCTTTATTGCAATTTCAGAAGCGATGAAGAAAAGCAAGTAGTAAACAGCAAAACTCCTTTCCTTTTAAACAACCGGTATGTGGCAGAAACTAAAAGAAGAAGTTGGATACAAAGGCTGGCGGGATATGCTCCGTCGAACATTCCGGATGCCCAATGGAGAAACCGCAGATTTTGACATTGTCCGCAATGGAAATTTTGTAACCATCGCTGCCTTCACCAAAAATAAAGAAGCCATTCTCGTCAAACAATTTCGTCCTGGACCAGAGATGGAATTACTGAGTTTTCCAGAAGGATATATTGATCAAAAAGAACTTCCTGAAACTGCCGCCCGCAGAGAACTCGAAGAAGAAACCGGCTACCGAGCAGGAAAAATCGTCTTTCAAAAAATTTTCCATCGAGCCTACTCTACCGAAACCAGATTTTGTTTGTTAGCTACTGATTGCGAAAAAATCTCCACTCAAAACTTAGATAATACCGAGTTTATTGAAGTAAAACTCTATCCATTACCTGAATTTAAAAAACTCTTGGCAGATCCTGACAATCAGCAACTCACTACCGTCGATAGCGGCTATTTAGCACTTAACTACTTGAATTGGTAAAACCCTCCTCAATTCTAAGCCTTTCCAAAGTTCATTTTTTCAATCCATGAAAAAAAACGATATTGTAACCAATTACCATCGGTTCGGTTGATATTTCAAAAAAAATCGGCAAAAACATATTTCATTATGAAAAAGTTACTCCTCATATTTAGTGTATATCTTTTAATCGCTACTGCCTGTCAAGCTCCTTCTAACGATACCAAGGCAGCAGAAACAACGACTGAAAAAACTGCTAAGGCCGAAAAAGTAACCAACGAAAAAAAGAAAGCCGAAAAACCCAAACCTCCCATCCAACTCGACAAAATTAAATTACCCAAAGGTTTTAAAATTGAATTGTTTGCAGAAAAAGTAAAGAATGCTAGATCCCTCCGCCGAAGTGAGGCAGGAACGATCTTCGTAGGCTCCATGCGAGCAGGGAATGTATATGCCTTGCGCGATGAGAATAATGACTTTAAAGCCGAGAAAAAGTTTGTGATTGATAAAAAATTAAATCGCCCAAATGGTGTAGCCTATCGAGACGGTAGCCTTTACGTTGCAGAAATTAGCAGAATTTTGCGCTATGATGATATTGAAAAAAACATGGACAAAGAACCAGAACCAACCATTGTTTATGATGAATATCCTACGGAAGATCACCATGGTTGGAAATATATCAATTTTGGCCCTGATGGTAAACTATACGTTCCCGTAGGTGCCCCATGTAATATCTGTGAATCGGAAGATCCTATTTTTAATACGATTACTCGAATCAATCCAGATGGTACCAATCGAGAAATTGTTCAGACGGGTGTCAGAAATACCGTTGGTTTTACTTGGCATCCAATCAACCAAGAACTCTGGTTTACGGATAATGGAAGAGACTGGATGGGCGATGATCTTCCAGGCTGTGAACTTAACCACGCACCAAAAGATGGAATGCATTTCGGATATCCCTATTGCCATCAAGGGGATCTTCCTGATCCTGAATTTGGAGAAAAAAGGTCTTGTGATGAATTCACACCACCTGCTCAGGTATTGGAAGCGCATGTAGCACCGCTTGGACTCGAATTTTATACTGGTCAACAATTCCCTGCTGAATATAAAAATCAAATTATCGTAGCGGAACATGGCTCTTGGAATCGAGAGAAAAAAAGCGGTTATCGCTTGATGTTGGCCAAATTAGACGGAAATAAGGTCGTCAGTTACACACCATTTGCGGAAGGCTGGCTCGATCATGATACACAAGAAGTCTGGGGTCGTCCAGTAGATATTGAACTACTTCCTGATGGTTCCATGCTCGTTAGTGATGATTATGCAGATGTTGTATACCGAATTAGTTATACTGCGAGCTAAAGCTTGGCTAAATTTGGTTGAAAATTTCCTAAAAAATGCTATTTTGTGAAGCCTAAATGCTAAAAGCTCCAAAGAGCTTTTCTAACCCCGTCTACCAAACACATTAGATAACCTAATAGCACGCTAAATTTGGATAATCAACCAACAGTTATACCTCTTACGAAGCCAGATCGTTTGCCAGATCCTCTGTTGCAGGAATTCGAACAACGAGTTACGCACCTCATCACAGAAGCTTACAGTAGCGAAACACAGGAAACCGTGCATATCGCACTCCTTGCGGATGGATTAGTTGAACTAAGTCAACAAGCCACGGAGATAAGCGACCTAGCCTATGCGCATTTGCAAACCACCGACCCTCCTCGCTTTGACGATTATCTGATTACCTTCGACTGGTCTGAACGGGTAAAGTATTTTCTCTTACTATGGCGAGATATTTTATTCGAAGAACATAAAACCTTCTTACGGGTATCAGATGGTGACGTTACCTTAAAAGCTTTTCAAGAACAAAAAACAAAATCGCGAGATTTACTTTTTGAGTTAAGCAATGATCTAAAAAATTATTTAGAAGCGACTAAAAGAGCAACACCAGATCACCAAAAATTAAGAGAGATTTGGTATCTGCAAAATAATCCTTGGCCGGTTTATAAAGAACAATTTGCTCAATTTCAAAAACAAGCAGAAGAACTAAAGTTACAGTTCCAAGCTTTATGGAATTCTTCCGGTGCTTATGTCGTGATCAATAGCCATTTCGTAGACACCTTTAATAATTATCTCGAAACCATTGAACAGGTTAAAGCTGAAATCATTGCCATCCGAGAAGGAATTCAAGAAAAAGGAAACGAACCTATTTCAATGGATGTGGTCCACCAATTAGAAGAGGTAGATCGTAAAATTTTAATTTCTAGTAAATTAGGAAAATTCAACTCAGATCTAAACGAACAAATTCAAGAGCTTCCAGAAAAAATGAAAGTAAACGTATCCGTTCAAGATGGTCGTTTACTATATAAAGATTTAAACGTCCGACAAAGTACTCGTGAATGGATTGAATCAGAAGTCATGTCTGAAGTCTATGAGTTTTTTCAAATTAGCAATAATATTCATAGTCGCTTAAATCTAGCGATTGAAAATATTAGAAATTTAATTCAAAACGAACGGTTAGAAGATCAGCCTCACCCTACGGATGACATCTTACAAATCTTACAAAACCTTACTAAGAATCTAGACAAAAGCGGGGAGACAATTCTTGGTCTTCGTAAAGATGTAAAACAACAATTAGGAAAAACCCTCGGAGTTTCTAAGGTTTTTCAAGAAGACTTTCTTTCTCTTTCTTTTCAATCGACCATTAATCAATATCGTCGATACCAAGTAGCTTGGTGGGAAAAATTAAAATTATGGGTTAAAGAAAAAGGATACTTTATCAAACAGTATCGAAAAAGTATTCGGGAAGAAGAGGTCATGTCTGTCTCAGAAAAAATAGTTCGAGTCGTACGAGCACGTAGCGTCCAAGCTGACAATTTACACTACACCAATATCTTTATGACTCGCGGATATATCGGCAGTTCTTTTTGGGTAGGCCGTACCGATGAGTTAAATCATATCAGCACGCAAATTGAAAACTGGCGACAAGGATTTAGAGGAGCTTTGCTTTTAACAGGAAAAAGGTTTTCAGGAAAAACATTATTGGGTCAACTTGTTAATCGTGAACATTTTAATGACAATGCGATCACCCTCAACCCTGAAAATAGAATTACCATTCAAGGAAGACCTTTTGAAACAACGATGGATCTCGGCGAAAGTCTAGACTTTATTTTAAAATATGTTCAAGAACCAACCATGATCTGGATCGATGATCTAGAACTTTGGCAGGACGATAAAATAACCTTGAGTCAAAATGTTCGTCGATTAATACGAGCGATTGATCAAAATGCAGGGCGGATCTTTTTTATGGTTTCAACGAGTAATTGGTTATACAACCAATTAAAGCAATGGTTTGATATTGAGAAGATTTTTCAAACGGAAATAACCCTAGACCGAATGAGTCTAGAAGATATCAAACAAGCTGTATTGATTCGACACAGTGCCACGCATATGCAATTGGTAAACACAGATGGCGAAGAATTTAATACTAAAGAATTAGATAAATTATTAAGAAGACTTTATCGTTTATCTGAAGGAAATGTCGGGCAGGTGATGCATCATTGGGCTGCATTAATGCATAAATTTAATGACGAAAAAGTACAGCCACATTCTGATATTACTTTTACTTTACCGAATTTTCTCAATCCGGATATTGCGGTACTGTTGCGTTCAATTATGATTGAACGAAGAACCAATGAATATCGTTTACGAAAATATCTAGGTCCTTCCTTTAAAACTATTTATCGTCCTATTCTACAACGAGCACTTAACCTCGGCGTAGTACAACGAAATATGAACGGTTGGCTAGAAGTCAACCCCATGGTTGTCAATGAAGTTGGACGTCTACTAGACGACCAACAGTACATTGAGTTTGACGGAAAAAAAGGATACACCAATCAATCAATAATTTAATATGCTGGAAGATTTGAGTATTAGCTGGAGCCGCTGGTTTATTTTAATCCTTCTTATTGTAGGGATATTTATGCTCGTGGGATTTATCATTAAAGTGATTGAACGCAATACGCGTACGGGCGGCTATTTCTCCCAGCCAATCATTAAATATCTGCGTAAACTGCGAATACTTTTGGAACCTTTTGGTCTGGGTATTATTGCAATGACTTTTGCGCTGATCAATCCCGTCATACACGGTTCATTGATTTTAATCAGTTTGGCACTTGCCTATATTCCTTTACGAAATTACTTTACTGGTCATCTTTTATTATTGAACGATGCTTTTTCTGAAGGAGAACGCATTAAAGTGAATTCCAATGAAGGAGTGATTGATAAAATTGATCGATTGGGATTAACGCTACAAATTAAAGAGGGTGTTCGTTTTATCAACTATACCTCATTGATCAATGATGGATTCACTAAAGTAGAAGGAGAACGATTGGAGGGTATTAATTTTTTACAAATTGTACCACCGGAAGAAATGAAAGATAAAAGCTTAGGAAGGTTAAAAGACCGATTATTTGCCTGTCCATATATTGATTGGTTTTATCCTCCTGAGATCAAAGTCGTTGATCAACCCAACCAACAGATTGCTTATAAAGCACGCTTAAGGGTAAGACAAGATCAACATCTTAAGCACCTAATACAACTCCTCGAAGATTGGGGATATCAGTGCCGACCAATTCTCTGAAGTTTTTAAACTTCATTAAAATAAAATTTCTAAAGATTATCAAAATAGAAAAATGTTAGAACCTTATAATCTGCTCATTGAATCCAGTATTATTTTACTGCTTTCCTTCGTTTTTGGAGAACTCTCTAAACGGACTAGTATTCCGTCTGTACTTATGTTGATTGTACTTGGGATTATTATTAAACTCGGGATTGACCACATAGTTGTACCAGAGAACCCTTATGACTTTTTTCCCTATCTGGAAATCTTAGGTATCGTTGGTCTGATTATGATTGTACTGGAAGCAGCACTGGAGCTAGAGCTCAAACCAGAGAAATATATACCAATAGCCAAAGCCTTTGGCATAGCTGCAGTAGGGTTAGGCTTGTCTACCTGGGCTGCAGCAGAAATTTTAAAATTTGCTTTTGAAATGGAAACAACAAAAGCTTGGTTGTACGCTACACCACTTTCGATTTTATCTAGTGCCATTATTATTCCGAGTGTCAGTGGATTACGACCAGACAAGAAGGAGTTTCACATTTACGAGAGTACTTTTTCGGATATTCTAGGAATTATTTTATTCTACTTTCTAAGTGGTAAATTACTGGCAGAGTATGACCCTATTGCTCACCCTGGCGGTGGTGCCGTAGCTTATGCGGGCACTATAGGGTTTACGATTTTTCTATCATTAATTGCCAGTTATATTATCGTATTAATATTTCAGAATATTAAAAGTCACGTAAAATTATTCTTGCTAATTGCCGTACTACTACTATTGTATTCTGTTGGTAAAAAAATGCACTTATCTTCATTGATTATTATTTTGGTTTTTGGATTATTGATTGCCAATATGAAATTATTCTTTTCATGGGGACCATTGAAAAAATTACTAAAATATAAAGAAGCCCTTCATATTTATGAAGGACTCCACGTCATTACAATGGAGACAGCCTTTGTAGTCCGTACCTTCTTCTTCGTGATCTTTGGTATTATCATCGAATTGAACACTTTGGCTAGTATGGAAGTGGCTGCGGTTAGTATCGGAATTATTGCCTCCATTTATATTATTCGCTATGTCGTTTTACGAATAATGATTGGAAAAGATATTCTACCTCAATTATTCGTAGCACCTCGTGGGTTGATTACCGTTTTATTGTTCTACGCAATTCCAGAAGAACTTGCAGTGGAAAACTTCGAAAAAGGAGTTTTATTATTTATCATTATCGGTACAAGTTTACTTATGACTGGTGCGATGATCTGGGATAAAAAACGCTCAGGTGTCGCTGTCAAAAAAGCAGAGCGTAGTATGGTTGGATCACAACCCTGGACGGCACCGACCGTCGTAGAGCAGGAGGACACGCATAGTCATTAAGCAAAAAAAATCAACGAACAATTAATAATGCCCGTCATCGTATAAAAGATCATACGTTGACGGGCATTAAAGTTTGTCCAAATCTTATATTACTGTATAGTCACTTTGGTTCTTAAGATAGAATCCTCATTTTCCAGCACAACAATATAGAATCCAGAAGGAAGATCGGTCACATCTATCTGTTCCGTAAGGTTAAAATTTTCAACCTGCTTAATGGTTTCTCCCTTAGCGGAAAGTAAACTAACATCATAAATTAAGTTATCCTCAGAAACTCCTTGAAAACGGATTAAGTCATCGACAGGATTTGGAAAAACAGTAAGATCTTCTTTGACACCATCGGTAATTTCATGGGTAGCAACTGGGTTATCAAGTGAAGACAAATCAAATTTCCATAGAGAGGCATCGTTATTTATAAGATCTGATATTCCACCAAAGAAGAACAATTCATTTTCAATAATAAAAGAAGACGGCGCCCATCTACTACCATTTGGTAAAGCTGGCAAAATTTCCCATTCATCTAATTGATTATCATACCTCATAAAAGTCTGCTCATTAGGAACATGCTGATGAAAAGCATCATCTCCTCCTAGAAGATATCCCATACCATTGTATGAAAATTGGCTACCCGCAACCCTTCCTTCTGGAGTATCATTGATATTTTCCCAAGTATCTGTGGCCGGATCAAATCGCAACCAATTATAAACATGGCCACCTCCAACATACATATAACCATCAATCCCAAATTGAAAAGGATGATGTCGATCACCACCAGGGATATCAGGTTTTTGCGTCCATGTTTCTGTTTGAATATCAAATTCCCACCAATCGTCTAGGTCTCCATTCGCTGCTGACCCACTTCCCATATAAATAAGGTCATTGTGAGCAATCAACGCTGGATGTGACCTTCCAATACAAGGGCAGCTTGGTAATTGGGTAAACGATCCATCAACAGGATCAAAGACCCATAAATCATTTAGATAATTGCCTTGTACTCCTATCCCAAATCCATAATAAAATTTCCCATTCCAAGGAGTCCCAATAGCAATTTCTCTAGCTTCTCCAGGAAAGTCAGGTAACCTTATCCAGCTATCCGTCTCTGGCGTATATTCCCATAACTCGTTTGAAGCAAAATCGCCTCCATTGACACCTTCTAGTACATACCCTTTACCATTAAATCCAAAACCATTTGAATGATGTTTGTAAAAAGGAGGGTCATTGAGTTGCTCCCAAGTTTGTGCTGACAAAGAATCAATCAGTAAAAAAAATAAAATTAGTAATAGTAACTTTCGCATTGTTCTGAATTTTAGTCTCAAATGAGGGCAAGCTAAAAAAATTCACACACCCTATTTGCAAAGTATTGAGCAATTCATAATGTAAAAAAACATTTGTACGTATTTTGTATAAAACAATACAAATTAAAAAAGTAGCGTGCCGCAAAAATATTCTCCTGACTAGGATTGAACCATAACACACATTACCTCATGCTTACTAACTATTCTTCCCAAAATTTGTATTCCTGACGGGGCTCGAACCCGCAATCTTTGCTGTGAAAGAGCAACGACTTAACCAATTTGTCCACAGGAACATTTTAAATAAGTTACCCCGATGGGAATCGAACCCATAACCCACGGTTTAAAAGACCGTTACTCTAACCAATTGAGCTACGGGGTAAATATATTGCAGGAGTATAGGGATTCGAACCCTAACAGAGCAGTTTTGGAGACCGCTTGACACAGCCGACGCTTACTCCTATTTCTAATGAAAAATGTTTTAATGAAAAAAATTAATAATGCGCGTTAACGTGTTTACACGTTATCTGAATATAATCTATAATTCAATTTTTATTCTCACTATTACTGTCGCATAATCTGAGGGCATTATTCATTATCACATTTTTAATTATTCATTATTAAAACATAGTAGTCCTACTTGGAATTGAACCAAGACCACAACATTCAAAGTATTGTATACTAACCGTTATGCGATAGGACTATATTTAGTCCTGTTGTTGTACTTTG
>CALKJE010000229.1 GCA_937995675.1 uncultured Saprospiraceae bacterium | reverse complement strand
GAGCAAACGCAAATTCAAGAGCAAAATGGATTTGGGAGATAAGTTGAACCATTGATGGAAGGTTGTAAACAGAAGAAAAAGCTCAAAATCAAAATTAAGGAAATATAAAATCTTTAGGGAAAGCCAAATTTGAATTTGAATTTGAATTTGCACTTGATTTTTAAAAATAAAATAAGCTGAAATACACGAAGCAAAATATCATAAAAGGGGCGATTATCTATTGTTTGGGAGATACGATTGCGGCGATGTTGGTGGATGAATATTCTGTTTATCGGATGTTGGGAATGATGCTAGTGGGAGCGTTGATTTATAGTTTTGAAATTCCAAATTATTTTGCTTGGATCGATAAAAAAACGAATGATTTTACGGAGGTAAAAAGAATATTGTCGAAGACTGGATTAGCGATCGCCTACTTTAATCCGATATGGATTTTCCGACATATATTTTTTATAAAAGTATTTTCTGGAAACTTTGCTGATATCAATTCTAGGTTATTTGTGATCGCCTTGTATTCATTTGTGGTCAAT
Organism: uncultured Saprospiraceae bacterium; assembly: GCA_937995675.1. Taxonomy (GTDB): domain Bacteria; phylum Bacteroidota; class Bacteroidia; order Chitinophagales; family Saprospiraceae; genus JALZUU01. The sequence continues at coordinate 3,453 of CALKJE010000229.1, read as the reverse complement.
ATTCCAATTTCCTTTCTGGCAAATTATATTATTCAAAATAGGATCAAACTAAATTGGCGGTTTATGGCGAGTGCTATATTTTCAGGTTTGATGGCTATTTATTATGCATTAAGTGAAACGTTATTTCAATGATTTTTTGGGAATATGTTTTAGAAAAATTAAAAGACGAACAGCGAGTTTATGTCTTGACGGTGATTGAAAATTTTGGAAGTTCTCCGGGGCGGAAAGGTTTTAAAATGCTGGTGGCTGAAGATCAATTTATTTATGGATCAGTAGGTGGAGGGGTGATGGAATTTTCATTGGTGGAAGAAGCACAAAGTTTATTATCGACTCCGAATCCTCCTAGTTTTATTAAAAAACAAATCCATAAAGGCAATATTAAAGATGGTTCTGGAATGATTTGTTCAGGCGAACAGACGGTTGCTTTTTCTAATTTGAATGCTAAACATATTCCAATTGTCGAGGAAATTATTTCTACCTTGAAAAATGGAAAAAGAGGAACGCTAAGTTTAAGTCCATCTGAATTTAAATTCATAAATAAAGATTTAAACAAACAATTTGACTATCAAATAAATTCAAAAGAAGATTGGTTTTTTAGAGAAGAACTAGGATTTAAAGAAAGACTTTTTATCGTAGGAGGAGGACATGTGGGCGTTGCGGTTTCTAAGTTATTTCGCGATCTAGGTTTTTACGTTGTTGTTTTTGACAATCGAAAAAATTTAAACACTTTAGAAAATAATTCTTCAGCTCACCAAAAGAAAGTAATTGACTATCAAGCAATAGCAGATCATATTCCATCTAACCAGCAGGGTTATATCACCATCATGACCAATAAATATACAGATGATAAATTAGTCGTCAGTAAATTGATCAATAAACCCTATGCTTTTATCGGAGTTTTAGGAAGTAAAGCAAAACTGAAAACGCTTCGTAAAGAATTGTTGAAAGATGGATTTTCTGCGGAAGCATTGGATAAACTTTATGCACCAATTGGATTGTCCATCAAAAGTGAAACGCCTGAGGAGATCGCTGTGAGTATTGCAGCAGAGATTATTCAGGTGAAGAATGCGGGTAGGGAATAGAATGGGATCACCTAGGGGATCGGTTGTATGCAGGTATGATTGGTTTATAGATATTTGATCTCTACGAGATCATGCGAATGATTAAAAATTACTGCAATTAAGAGCATGTCTAAATTTCTATTAACTGAAAATCAATATCTTCTGAACTTGACTTCCTAAAAAAGAACTTGTTTAGCTCGCTAAACGCGTTATCTTTTAGTTGGCCAGAACCCTAATCTACTGACTTTCACCCTAATGTAAATTTTGGACGAGCTCTAAAAATATCTACTAATTCCTAAGTCTACCCGTACAAGATTCCTTTTTTGTCGAATTGGCTGACTTTCGGCCAAAACGTTATTCGGATTCCATTCAAAACTAGGTCTAGCATAAATAGAAAAACCAGAACGTGTTGGAATTAAAATCTTGCAACCCAATCGAACGCTTGCTCCAATATTCTTTCTAAAATAGGTAGATAATTCTTCTGTTCTATCAAATGAATTTTTAATATGACCTCCAGATTTTTGGAAAATATTAAATACCAATCCAGCTTCTGGCATTAGTCTTAATTTCTTGTATTTAAATAGGTAACTGACTCGAATCGGGACATTCAATAAGCGATGATGATTAAAGTAAGTCGAATCGTTTACTTCAATTAAATACCCTTCTCTTCCAATATAAAAATCCGGTAATTGTCTTCGATCTAAATCATCCAAATTGGTGATGGTACGATTTTCAACCAACATTTTTTCAGAATGAACAATTAGTTCAAATCCAGTTCCTATCGACCATTGCTCATTAATGGTTCTATCAATCTCCATTCCGAATACAAATGATCCTACCACGGATTCTGAACTGTTTCGAAGGTCAAGTGTGATTGGTCGAAATTCTCGGTCCTTCAATTTAAGTGTTTTAAATTGATAACCAACTCCACCAAAAAATGACAAAGCAAATTTTGGTTTTTTCAATGGGGTAATAATTGGTGGTGCTTTTAAATCTTTTTTAACAAAAACAGAAAGCAAAGGAAGTTTTTCTAACAGGGTAGAAGTAGTTGTTTTTTGCTCCTTTTTTTGATCTGAAGTATTAGCTTTCTTTTCCCTTTTTTTCGTGTGAGGGATGGATGGCATTTCTACCAACTTTTGATTAACCAGAGGAAGATCATCTAAGGACTTTTTTGTTTCAGTCTTTCTAAAACTGATTTTTTCTCTAATAGTATTTTTCGTGTTATTAGAGGGGATATCATTTAAAATTGATGTGTTGGTGTTTATCTGATTATTTCTATTTAATTTTTTTGAAACCGCTATGTTATTATTATCGGAGGTTAATGGTTTGTCTGTTTTTTGAGAAGGAGAAGATGTTGTCACTATTGATTTAGTATTTTCTATAGCAGAATTAACAGTCTCTACTTCGATCAAATTTAGACGTTCAGTTTCGTTGGTTAAATCACCAATCGAGGTAGAAGTAGCGGGGAAATTGTAAAGGAACAAACTGGCAAAGAGTAGTAAGAGACCTGCTCCGCCGCCTGACCAAAACCAAAAGAAAGATCTACGTTTCTTTGTTTGTGGTTCGATGTTTTTCCACATGGCGTCTAGGTCAAAATCAGTCTCCTGATTTTGTAAACCCTTCAGCTGGCCACGTTCCAAATTATTCAAATCCATGACTCATTTATTTTCTTTTCTAGTAAAATTTTCTTGATTTTCATTTTTGCTCTGGTTAAAATGGAGCGAGAGGAACTCACTTCGATTTTGAGTAAAGCAGCAATTTCTTTATGCGTATATCCTTCCACATGATATAAGTTAAAAACCGTTCGATATGGAAGAGGGAGTTTCTGAATCTGAGCCATCAAGTCGTCCATTTGCATTTGGCTTAAGACGGCAGGATTCGTAACAGGTTCCTGTGGCAAGGTTTCTAAGTTGGCAAATGTTTTTTTAGCACGAAGGTGTGTCAATGCTTCATTGATACATACTCTTTGCATCCAACTTTTTAATTGTCCTTTTTCGGGATCAAATTTGTTAAAGTATTTAAAGATTCTAATAAAACTATCTTGCAAGACATCCTTGGCCAAGGATTGGTCAGAGACATACCGAAGACAGGTCGAAAATAGCAGTTTGCTATATTTTTCGAACAGCGCTTTTTGGTAAAGCGGTTGCTGTTTTCGACAGCCTTCAATAATTGATATGTCTGAGTATTCTTTCAAAGTTAAATCCTAAACTAAAAAAATATATTAAAATACTGCTATTAAACAACTTCGTTATTCTAAATGAATTCCTACATCTAATAAATTGGGAATGTCCAACCCTTCAATTGGGAATTGTTTTTCCGATTCGCCTTGCGGAAAATCACTGTCCAATGATTCTTCTGTTCCTTGATTTTCTAAAGTCGTAATATAACCAGT
>CALKJE010000228.1 GCA_937995675.1 uncultured Saprospiraceae bacterium | reverse complement strand
ACCGCACCGGCAACCTAACCTCATCCTGCGTAATCACCCCAATATAAACACCAGGCGATAAAATTTCAGTCGATACTTTTTGCGTACTAAATGGCATATCTGGATTTAAAGTCCATTGTTGAACTTCCTGTCCTGTCATATTTACAATAGAAAAATGAACCGTTTGATTTGGATTTAAATCTGGTAAAAACAAATCCATTGAAAGCTGATTTTGAACTGGATTAGGATAGATAATCAAGCCAGGATGCTTCCCCGGAACTTCAATAGAAATGGTCGGACTAAATTCAAAATTCCCATCCAAATCTATTTGTTTTAAACGATAATAATAACGCGCTCCTACTGTGATTTGCTCGTCTTTAAATTCGTAATTAGCACCTAAGTTTGAGATGGCATCTACCCATCCAATCGTTTTAAATTCTCGATCCTTATCTTCTTGTAATCGTTGAATCTCAAATCCAGTATTATTGGTTTCGCTTGCGGTAGTCCATTGAAGGTGATTGATTTTGTTGCGATGCGCTCCATCAAAATTTACCAATTCAACTGGAACAACCCCAGATCTTAAAGTGAAATTAAAGACAGTAGAAGTTTCTTGTCCACAACTATTAACAGAAGTAATTCTCCAAAAATATTCCATATCATCCGCCAGCGGCGTTGCAGTATATTGATTGGTCATTAGTCCAGTACTAGATTGTACAATGCTCATAAAACCAGCATCCGTCGCAATTTCTACATTATAAGTTTCCGTATCTGCATCGGGCGTCCAAATCAAATCGGGCGTTAAATCCGTCACCAAGGAACCATTAACAGGAACTAATAAAGGTGCCGCAACAGGAACTGGATTAACAACGATTCCACCAGATATCGTACTCGATGGCGTACTATTGGTCGGGGTTGATTTTAGAATAAAATGTTCATTATCGGTTAGAGAACCCGTATTACTGATCGATACCGTAACCGTGGTCGCCGTCGTGGTAATATTACTTGTCAGCGAAGGATCTAAATCTTCTACGGCATAATTTACCGCAGCAGAAAATCCATACATATCATTTTTATTAAACGTAAAACTAACTGGATCTCCAGCACAAATAGTCTGAATTTCAGAAGCAACCGTCGTCGTTAGATAGTGGTGCGGTAGATCTGGCTCCAAAATAAAAAGTCCACCTGTCTGAACACCTGCATCTATATTTTCTATCCCACTGACTAGAATACTTCCACTAGGCAAATAAGGGAAAACGCCCCAGGCTCCTTCAAAATTTGATAGCGTTCGGGAAGGTAAGATATCAAAATATCCAGCTTCTGTAATCGTGCTGATTCCGTTTTCTAGATCACTAATGTCAAGTATTCTAAGTCCGGCTTCGTAGTTGGCTTGATAAAGATAAGGCCCTTTTACAAACATATTATGATCGATGGAAGAAACCGTATTTTCAAAATAGTTTCCAGTCATCGGAACCGGATTGTCTAAGTCTGAAATATCAAAGAAATAAGTTCTTACATTATGTCCATTTTGTCGTTCATCGAGTTCGTCATCTAGCATTAGATATCGATGATCATCACTAATCCAACCTTGATGGGTATATCCTTCGCCTGTATAAGTCTGTGCCGAAATACCAATAATATTGTCTTTGTCGGTCATGTCAATAATGCTATAAATTGTCTCATTGAAACCGATACATATTTCTTGACCAATATAATCGGTATCCGGTCCTCGATAATCCACGCAAAGCATATCGTGCGAATATCCATCTGCACTATAGCATTGCTCTTGCGTAGGCATTTCTGGATCTGTCAAATCAAAAACGGTCACCCCACCGGAGCAATGTTGCCTTTGCCCTACGGCATATAGAAAATTGGAAGCAGGATTAAAATTGGTGACCATATTGTGAGAACTTCCAGTAGTACCAAAATCAACTTGGCCAGTTTCCGTAAAGGTGATTGGAAAAACCGAGTTTGGATCTGTCGCTATAGAATCAAGGTCACTTAAGTCGAATATTTGAATTCCATGGAAAACGTTAGCATCCGCTCCGATGTAAGCATATCCATTTTTTTCTCGGATATCTCGCCAGGTAGAGTTATTACCAGTATGCGAAGGCAAATTTCCCATTACGACCGGATTGGCAGGATCTGTCACATCCACAATAGCAACCCCATTAAATAATCCCATGAGGGCATACTCTCGACCACCTGGACTACTATAACCCCAGACATCATTACCGGCAGGACCTCCCAAATCGGTAAGATTTACTCTAGAAAGTAGACCAACATTATCACAAGGATAACCATCGGATAATCCGCCGACACAGGGTTGTGAAAAAACAGGAACACTTAATAAGCTTCCTATTGTAAATAATAGAAGGATTAATCGGTTTGAATTTATCATTTTTACTTATTTCCTTGGTGGTGTAAATGAACTACAATTAGTCAAAATGGGGTAGGTCTCATTTGAAGATTTAGAAGTATTACAAATTACGATTTTTTTTTATTATTCGTTCTTTCTTAATAGTAAAAAATGAGGTTATGTCTGATTTGGCGAAAGAGGATTTAATAATTCAGGTACATTCTCACTTACCCGATTTACTTGATTAGAAACAGGGTAGGCGGCTAGTAAGTCATTGTCGAGTGGACGAATCGCTTTTAAGGCTTCTTCTGCCGAAATCGAAGTATCCAACCATGTTTGCTCGTCCGAAGGCATCAGGATCGCTGGCATACGATTGTGCAAAGGAGCCATAAAATCATTTGGTTCCTGTGTAATGATAGAGAAAGAATAAACCGTTGTATTGTTGGCCGGATTTTTCCAGGTTTCCCAAATGCCTGCTATGGCAAAAACTTCTTTAGATTTAAGATGAATATAATGAGGTTGTCTGCGGTTCTCAATTTTTTTCCATTCATAGAATCCATCAAAAAGTGCCAAACATCTTCTACGCTTAACAGCAGTTCGGAAAGAAGGTTTTTCCGTGATGGTTTCAATGCGAGAATTGATCATGCGACTGCCAATTTTTGCATCCTTGGCCCAAAAAGGAATCAAGCCCCATTTAAATAATTGGATTTGATCTGGATTTTCGTTGGTAATCACAGGATGTAAATGGGTTGGGGCAACATTATAATTTACAATGGACTGCTCTTCATCCATCGGACTGAATCTTGCCCGAAAACGTTTTTCTAGTACCGCTTTACTTTTCGATAAGGTTCCTCGTCCACACATAACAAATAGTTTATTAGGTTTTATTATGAATTCGAATCAGGGGTTGGAAATAAATATATGAGTTAAAGAAACATCATCTTCTAATTGAATTTGGGATATTTTGCTTCTGGCTATTTGCTCTTTTCTATCGCGGTCGAAGGAAGCAAATAGCTAGAAGCAAGCGGCAAGAAGCATCTTTCCAAGCCCTTTTTTAGTATTAATTTGAAATATAACTCTTGATTCGCATTATAAACTCAAAAATAATGAATAATGCGAAACAGGAGTTGAAGTTTGATTGAAAACCTTTGTGTCTTTGTGTCTTCGTGGCATTTTATTTTGTCTAGTACTCATAAAAAAAGCAACAAAACGTCATCAAACGCCTGTTGCTTTAAGTGGAAATAGGAAAGTATTATGCTAGGAATTTATCGATCTTAAGCAGTTGCGTAATATCGAATCATTCCTTTTATTTTTGTGTCTTTACGACAAAAAGTAGGAGCAAAATCAAAAAATAGGTTTTTATTTTTAGGCGCTTTCTTTAAGCCTTCTACTAATTCTTTGTAAAAATCTTTACCCATTTGAGCAAGACAAGCTGCTTTTAAGTAGCATAAATCTGATCCAAAAGTAAAATCTTCTGCTTCGGTTAGAATCGTAAATGCTTTTTGATACTGATTATTTTCCATATACCATTTAGCATAGGCTGCCCAAAGTTCATTGCGATGGGAAGCAATATTGGTAGCCATTTCAAACTGCTCAACCGCAAGATGGTCTTCTTGATTAGCAGCATAAGACAAGGCTAGACCTAAGTGATATTCTTCGACGCCAGCTTGTAACTTTATCGCCATTTTAAAATGATAATTCGCTTCACGGTGTCGACCTTCTGCAGCATAACATTCTCCTAGGTGAAAATAGATATCTGAATTATAAGAATCTATTCGTTTGGCTCGATAGAAGTAAGTACGTGCTTTATCGTATAGGTGAATTTTTTGATGACAAACGGCCATTTTAAATAACATTTCTTCGTCTAAGTCAAAATGTCTTCTGGCATTTTCCATGCAGTTAATCGCCAAAAAGTATTTCTTTTGATGGATGGCAGTTTCAACATAATCTAAATATGCTGGCAAGAACATTTCGTTGACCACATAAGAATATTCGAAGGCATCCATGGCTTTACCATACTCGTATTTATTATAATAAGCATGACCAAGATTAAACCAAGTTAAGTATTGATAAGCATCTTTTTCTAGCAGCTCGTGGTGAAAGGCTAGACAGTCATCATACTCTCTACTCATTTCCATTGCCAGCCAGATTTGCTTTAAGGCTAACTCATTATCTGGAATAATATTCAATGCAGTTTTAAGCGCATGATACATTGCGTGGTATTCCTTTTGAACACGGAATATTTCGGCTTCCAACACATACGATTGGCATTCTTGCTCTTTAGTGAGACGATAATTGTTTCGGAGATTATCAATGATTTGACGACCTCTAAAAAAGTCAAATAATGCAACGTAAGCTTGTACGCGCAGTAGGTCAATATCAACAAAAGATTTTCCGAAAATCTCAGCTCGATCTAAAGATTCAAGTGCCATTTCAGGCTTTCTAAGATGGAGTAATAACGTTGCTTTTTTGGCGTGTAAGTCGCCAGAGAATTTATGCTGACGTAATGCTGTATTGGTTACTTCTAGTGCTTTTGGAATGGATACTTCCTCCTCAAAATATTGAATAACCAAAAGATATGGTTGCTCAGCCATCGGTGTGATTGGTCCGTCGGTCGACTCTTCCTCAAATTGAGAAATCCAATCTTGTAAATGCGGTTCTTTACCAGAGTAAAGCTGATTCATAGTGGTTCTGTTAAGTGTTTCAAAAATTATAGTGTCAAAGTCTGTTTTATACGGAACAGAAATAATGTCTAAGCATCATAAGCTGTTAAGTAAAATATTACACAGTGTTAAAAAGTGTAATATTTATAAAAACAATAATACGATAGTTTATATAATTTACACATGGTAAATTATACGACGGTAAGATTGGACAGTGTAGTTGTAAGATTTGTTGAGGAAACGGAAACCTGAGGTGTTTAACTCTTTAAAATTGTTCAAGATTAATTTAATCTGTTCGTAGTGGCATTTTGGAGTTTTTGAACAACTTCAATATTTAAAACGGAATAAATTACCTAAGGTTTCAGTTTCTTAAAAAAGTTTCATTTGGTCCTTTGGGGAAAACCAAAAGACAAATTATTCGGGAACGATATTTCCACAAAGCTTTTTCCTTCGACGAATTCGGAAAACAACTCCACCTACGACTGTAAGTTTTTGTGCATCTGAAAGGTTAGTCAATTCTTGACGAATTTCAGCTAGTGATTTTGATCGTTTTTTGGTTGTGGGAATAGGGGCAGTTCTTGAAACGAGCGTGTTCATAATTGTTCAATTTTATGGATTATAAAAAAAGTATATTAAAAAGGCCTTCCAATAATTTCTTATTGAAAAGACTACATAGTCTTGTTAGGAAGTGGAGGGTAAAATATTGAAGTTGTTTAACAACTTCATTGTAAGACGGCCGTTAGATTTGATCCTATGAAAGGATCTTTGAGTGGTTTGGCTCAGCGCTTATCTCAATTTCGCACAATCATGAAAATTTTGACAAGCTCTTAAATTCGTAATGCTAATATATTAAATTAATTTCATATTTCATAATGATCAAAGAAAAATCCAGCATTACATGGATTATTTTCTTAAGAATCGGTCTGTTTTTCTTTCGCTTTTTTCAGATTTAGATCCCGATTGACCGCAACGCTGGCATTTAACTCAAATCCAATTAATAACATTAAAACATTCAATTGAATCCAAAGCATGATGATAATAATCGTCCCAATCGAGCCATATAGTTTATTAAAAGATCCAAAATTATCTACATAAAAACTAAAAATAACCGTCGATAAAATAGAGCCTACCGTGGCTACAGTGGTCCCAACGGAAAAGACTTTGATCCTTGCAATCGTTGGAACACCATAACGGTAAATCATGGCGATTCCAAAATATACTAACCCAGTCACAATTATATACCGTAAAATATTCAGCAGCAAGATTTCTACGCCTGGTGATTCCGCATTCTGGACCAAAAACGTGACGAGTTGATTACCTAAAATAATTAATAATACAGAAAAGAAAATCATGGCAGATAACAATAATAATAGTCCAATTGCTACTAATCGACGTTTAAGCAAAGAGCGCTTTTTAAAGGTCAAATGATAGGTTTTTCCAAATCCACGCATCATACTCATCATTCCATTGGAGGCAAAAAAGATGGCTAGAAAAAAACCAATCGACAGTAATCCCGCACGTGGCTGAGAGACAATATCCCTCAATAAACTGATCACTTCGTCTCGACCAATTACGTTGGGCAAAATTGTATTAATTTGTAAAATCAGCGTTTCAACAAAATCAATACTGCCATCTAGTTTATAAATAAAAGTGGTATCCATCGGCAAATATTGGATGATAAACCGATTGAAAATATAGGGTAAGACCAATGGAATCAACGTAAAAAAAGCAATGACCGTAGGAAAAAGAGAAAGGAAAAAACTATAAGAAATTGAATTCGCTCTGGTGATTAACCGATCTTTTTTTAATTCCTTATAAACAAAACTAAGCACATCATAAATAGATTGTTTTTGAAACCCTGGAAGAGAACGTGATTTGGCCCAACTAAATAATCGTCTCAACAAGGGATGAGCCAACAAACGCTTTTCGATCCGACTTAAGGAGGGTAATTTCATGTTTTATTATAGGAAGAGTATAGTTTAAATTTCTATGTACTCAATGAGATGGAAGTTTTTCAAGCGCAAGCGCAAAATCAAATTCAAAATCAAACACTTCTATCGCGTTTCCTTCAAAGCTTTGTTCCTCGTTCCTCTTTCCTCTTTTTGTAGGTTTGTTATTTTTTTTGCGCTTGAAATTGAACTTGCATTTGCATTTGAAAAATAAGCATCTTGAATCGTTAATTTTGATCACTACGCTAATTCCTCAAAAAAAGGCCTTAATGGTTTTAGTAAATATTCGGGAGCAGAGATGCTTTTCATAGTCGCTCCATCTAAAAAACAAAGTTTCACCGAACCCCCGTTCAGTAGTTTATTTTTTTGATTAAAAATCTCTGTATAAAAAGTAACATGCCGACCCGGAAGACGCCTCAAGGTTGTTTCCATTCTCAATAAATCATCATAATGCGCAGGACGAACATAACGAATATTGAGCGACATTACTGGCATCAATACATTGTGTTTTACTTCCAAATCTCGATAACTAATCCCCAACGCTCGCATCGCTTCCGCTCGAGCTACTTCGTAATAGGCAGCATAATGACCATAGTAGAGATATCCCATTTGGTCGGTTTCAGCATAACGAACACGGGCAGAAGTTTGATGGTGATACATGTGATGATGTTTAGATTTTTGAAGTCATGCCTGCTGGCAAGCGTATTTTGAAAACCAATGACTTATTCGTAACCATTGTGCTTTCTTTTTTACAACTTCTTTTTTTAATTCTTAAAAGCAAGCTCAAATTCAAGCGCAAAAACAAACACTTCTATCGTGTATTCCTTCATGCAAGGGTACTTTACTCTTTTTGTTATTCTCTATCCAATCTAATGTTTTAGAATTTGCCCGCTTAAAGAAATATTTCTCTTTTAGTAGGTTTTGCATTTGCTTTTGAAATTGCATTTGCATTTGAGAATAAGCGTATAACTGCAGTTAATCTTTTAGGTCTTAGAGTTTAGAGTCCAGTACGTTAGCCAATAGCAGTTAACCCTATTCTCGCTCAATCGGACAAGTCATACAATGCGAACCACCTCGACCGCGAGACAATTCAGAACTAGGTAAACTAATAATCGTATTGGTCACTTTGGCCGGATCAATCGTTTTGTCTTTTATTCCTTTTAAAAGATCATAAGCGTGAATGATTTCAAAACCAGCTGCTTTTAAAGCAATTTCGGTTTTAGGATTTCGGTCATAAGTAAGTCCAACACCTGGTTTGACAACAACCATATTACAGCCATCCGTCCATTGTTCTCGATCTTGAAATGGTGATTCACCGTTTCCTACCGCAATAAATTCCATCTTTGGATTGATCTCTCCATGGAAAAAGTCTTTCACAGAAGGGTAGATAGATTTTTCTCCAGTATGATGATGAACAATCACATTAGAACCCAATCCATCCATGATAATCGGTTTGAACGCTACGACATGATTTTCACTGATTTGGGTAAAAATTGTATCAATATGCATATACGATCGATCCGCTGGTATATTGATTTGGACCACATTATTGATCACCTTTTTTTCAAATAACACCTTTTTGATAGATTCAATAGCGTGCGCATTAGTCCGTTCACTACAACCAATCAATAGATAGTCTTTATTGATAATCATTACATCACCACCTTCGATCGACACCGTTTCTCCTTTTTTAGAAGGAGGGAAATCATCAATGGTATTTAGATTAATTACTTTTCCTTCGATTCGAATTTCACGGAACATCGGATGTGCCCAACAGACAAAACGGGTAATAAAGTTTTCACGATGACGAGCTGCTTTTTTTGCTTTCGTAATAATAACATGATCATTGACCGTTACCGCAATATCTCTAGTAAAAATAAAATTAGGAATTGGGTCGAAGATAATATGATCCTCTTTTTCATAATAACCAGTAACCAACACGGTTGCTAAATCTTCATCTGAAAGACTGTGAAATAAACGCTGGAAAGAGCCAGGCAATTCCTCATAATCTATCACCAGATCAATCATTTCCGCTTTGGCTCCTTTACTTGCCTTTAGCGCTTCAACCAACAAATCTTGAATCTCTAAGACATTTTCCTTACCCATAAAAGCCTCAAGGACTTGGGTGAAAATATCATGTTCTTTCTGCATGGTTGGGAGGTGAACAATATCATCAAAGAGCAACTCTTCAGCGTCTTTTGGCGAAATTCGAGCAATTCCAGCATCTGGGCGATGGACCATTACTCTTTTTAATACTCCGATTTCGGAGGATACGTTTATTTTTTGGTTAGAACTCATAGGCGCAAAGAAAAGGAATTTTGTGGTTTTGAACTAATTTTTCTTATTTTGAGGACTGTTTTTGGCATAAGTTTTTTACTAATTGTCACTTGCTTCTGGCTAGGGTGTTCAACTTGTGAAAGAAAACTTGCACAAAATGAATATTGAATATCGAATCTGCCTGCCGGCAAAGGCAGGTATTCACTATTCAATGTTGAGTCCCGAACCTGTTTGCTACTAAATAAATCATCTTATAGAAGATTGATTATCAGAATAATAAATCTAGTTTTTTTGTGTTTTTATTTAATTTATCTTACGCTATTTAATGAGAAAGAGAACATTTATTTGTTTTGAAAATAGGTTAATAAATTTTCAATAAGATTGAAGAAGGCAAGAATCCAGAATCGAGTAGCCAGCAGCAAAAAAAACTAAGAACTAATAATCAATTTTGATTGTTTTGTTAGAAAGAATATTTAAAGACACTTTTAAGAAAATTACCACATGTTTGATAAAATTAAAAAGCTATTTGTCGTAGAAGACGACGACCCATTGAAAAAGGCTTTAGAACAAAAATCACAAGAAGAAGCCGAAGCGACTAATGCTGCGGAAGAAATAGTACCGAGCCGGCCAGCTTCTAAAGCTGCTACTCCTCAAAGTCCAACGAATCAGACACCAACGGCTACACCAACAGGTGGAAAAGTGACCGATAAATTCATGAATATCCTACTCGGTGCCATGGATAAGAATAATTTAGATGGTTTTGATTATTTAGAATACAAACAATCACTTCAGTCGCTTCAAAATATGGATATGGACGAGGCGACTCGCTACCAATCTGCTTTTGCGATGGCTAAAACGATGGGTGCTACGCCTAAAAATTTGCTAGAAACGGCAAATCACTATTTAAATATTCTAAAAACAGAAGAACAAAAATTCGGGCAAGCCCTAGTAAGTCAGAAGGATAAGCAAATAGGAAATCGTCAGCAGCGACTCGATCAATTGGCGAAGAGTGTAGAACATAAAAAGAAACAAATTGAGCAATTGACTAAGGAAATTGAAGCCAATGAGCAAGAAAGCGCTCAAATAAAAGAACAAATCACCGATTCAACCGTCAAAGTGGAGAACACTAAGAATAATTTCGTTGTTACTTATCAGTTGTTAACCAGTCAGATACAAGAGGATATTCGTAAAATGCAGTCGTATTTGAAGTAGAGCGTATTA
>CALKJE010000227.1 GCA_937995675.1 uncultured Saprospiraceae bacterium | reverse complement strand
ATCACCCGTGCCACCAGAGGGAACTACGGTAGCGGTTCCAGTAGATTGTCCAAAACAAACGGTATCCATTGGCGTAACCATCGCTGTCAATCCGCTAGCCGGTTGAGAGATCGTGGTAGTTTCCTCAAACTCACAACCATTGCTATCCGTAATGGTCAGATCGTATGTTCCGGCAGTCAAATTATCTAAATCTGAGGCAGTGGCAGTAAAGCCATTTGGTCCCGTCCAGCTATATTGATAAGGTGCAACACCACCAAAAACATCCGCGCTCAAGGTTCCCGTTGTTCCACCAAAACAATCTACATCTAGTTGATCAAAATCATTTCCAATCGATAAAGGTTCTACCACATCGGCCGTGATAATTTCTTCACAACCATTGCCATCGGTCACCGTTACAAAATAAATATTGGCTAATAAATTGGTAGCCGTTGCAGTGACTTGACTGCCCGCGTCCATATCCCAAGTGTAGGTATAATTTCCATCTCCACCAGAAGCCATCACCGTAGCGGTTCCAGTAGCCGTTCCACTACAGGTAGCTGGGGTAGACGTGGCCATTAATTGAATGGCATCCGGACTGTCAACCGTATACGTTTCTTCTAATTGGCAACCTAAGTCATCCGTGATCGTCACAGAATAAGTACCACCTGCTAATGCAGTTTGTTCAGCGGTATTTCCAGGAACACTCCAAATATATTGATAATCTGAGGCGACCGTGCCACCACTTACATTGAGTGAAATACTTCCATCCGTTGTATTAAAACAAGAAGCTGGTAAAGTAGTATCCAAAATAGTTAATGCAGCTGGTTCAGAAATATTGGTTGTTAATTCTTTAGAACAATTAAGTCCATCGGTTACCGTAACTGTATAGTCACCAGCGGGAAGATTAGTGAGGTCTTGTTGGTTATCTCCGTGAGACCAGTTAAAACTATAATTTCCATCACCTCCGTTAACCAATAGTTCGATACTTCCAGTGGCGACATTATTACAATTTAAATTATTGATATTTCCGAAGGATAAAACCAATTCCGCGGTTTCTAGAATTTCGAATTGTTGTGTTTGTAAACAACCATTCGCATCTGTAATATTAATTTGATAAGTACCAGCAACTTGATTGATTAAGTCTGGCGTATCTCCTAATACATTTCCAACCATATCCGTCCATTCTAAAATATAGGGAGCGTTTCCACCACTAATGTTTAGGCTGATTTGGCCATTATCGTTTCCAAAACAATCAATATTGGCAATCGTTTCTACTACATCAATACCTGCTGATTGTTGAACCTGAACGGTTTCGATTGCTTCACAGCCATTACCATCTGTTACTGTTACGGTATAACTTCCTGCTGGTAAATTATCGACAACAGGTTGCGTTACAATAGTACCATTAATATCCCAAGCATATTGAAAACCACCCACGCCACCAGTAGGCGTCGCTTCCACGGTTCCAGTATTTCCACCTGCACAACCGACCGGACTACTTGCCGTAGCTAGATCAATCGCATCCGGAGCAGGGACAAGAATAGATAATTGATTTTGACATCCTTGGCCGTCTACTACAGTTACGGTATAAATTCCACCGCCTAAGTTTAGACGATCTTCGGTGGTGATGGTTGGATCATCTGACCAAAGAAAACTATAATTTCCATTTCCACCCATGATCATCATATCAATAGAGCCATCTGTCTCAGTTGCACAGGTAGCAGCAACTGTCGTTTGGTTTATGATAATGGCTGGTGTTTCAGGAATTTCGAAACTACCAATCTGTACACAAGAACTTTGATCAGTTACCGTTACTTGATGCGTTCCTGCTCCTAAACCAGCAGAAGTTTGACTCATCTGTCCATTTTCCCATAAGTAGGTATAGTTGCCTGCACCACCAGTTGGGTTTACTGTCAGGTTTCCATTTTGTCCAAGAAAACAAGTTGGAGAAGTCGGTACAAAGTCTAACGTAATTTCTTCATTTTGAGTAATATCCACCATGACATTATTGGTACAACCCGCGGCGTCTCTTACGGTTACGGTGGCCATTCCAAGCGGAAGTCCGGTAGCTGTTTGATCGGTTTGACCATCGCCCCATAAATAAGTATAAGGTGGCGTTCCGCCATCAGGAAGTGCGGTAGCGGTCCCATCTGCTCCATTGAAACAAGTAATCACTGTATTCATAGAAGTTAGCGTTAAAAGAGACGGCTCTGGCATTACAAAACTTGCTATCTCAGAACAACCGGTTTGATCCGTAACAGTTACGGAAACTGGACCTGTAGATACATTGGTATTAATAGAATCGACACTGCTATCTTCCCATAAGAAAGTATACGGTCCATTTCCACCTGATACAACGGCAGCAACTGCACCGTCCATCCCACCATTACAATTAATAGAGTCCGAAATTTCAATACTTGGAATCAACGCATTAGGTTCGGTGATGGTAAATGTTTCACTACTAGAACAACCTATATTATCAAACAATAATAGATTATAATCTCCGGCAGGTAAATCTGTAAAGATTCCTGTTGTATTATTTCCTACGCCAACCAGTTCGAAAAAGAAGGGTGGAGCCATTCCGTTTGCACTTCCAGTCACCGAACCTGTTGGAGTACCATTACATGCTGCTGGTTCTACGGTTAGAATAGAAAGATCTGGTGGTGTACAATCTAGGGTATTACAGGTAAAGGATTGAATGAGGGCATCACAATTACCAATTCCTCTGATTTGAATATCGACCATCTGATCAAGCGATAAACCTGAAATCAAATGTTCTAAATTTCCATTTACTGGAATCCATCCAGTATTGTCAATATTTATTTCGTAATCATCTGCACCAGTTACTGCTGCCCAGTCCAGAGAAATACTATTGGTGGTTGGATCACAGTTGACGACTGGAGCTGGAATAGATTCACTTACTTCGATGGTAATTTCATCTTCTAGCGAACAACCATATGTATCAGAAATAACGAGTCTATAAGTGGTCGTGGTCGCAGGCGTAGCGATTGGATTCGGACAATCCGTACAGCTTAATCCTTCTTCAGGTGTCCATTGATATTCTACTTGATAGACAGGATTAAAACAGATGGTCCAATCACGAATTGTTCCAGGGAATCCAGTTTGATCAATCTTTGCGGCGAGATACCATTCCCCATTGGTTGGTCCACCATAAATATCTTCAAAGTTTCCTTCTGGATACCAATCACCTGTAAATGGTGGTATCGTGTTTGGAGCTTGGCCGCCAAAATTAATCGTATCTGTAGCTACTGGGGTAAAACAAGCATCTATATAATCATTTCCACTACCACCATTATCCGTAGAGAGTTCTAGAAATTGACCATTAGGTGCAAATAAAAATAAATCAATATCACTGACCCAATTATGATCTACATTGACACAGATACTTTTGATCGCATCTGGTTGAAGCGTCACTGGTTGTACCCCAATCACATTAATAGGTGAAATTGTTGGTTCCGCACCAGGAGCAGGTGGAGCGTTATCACTAATCACGACAATTGGAAAGTCTGTCGTATTTGTAAAAGTTGGAGGATCTGGTAAGACTACCGGAACAGTACCGTCCAATTGCACTGGAGAAGAGGAGCAAATTACGGTGTCTGGTCCAAGATCTAGTGCGGTTAATTGATTATCATTTAAAAGAAAATAAAAAGTATCTCGGTTACAAATATCCCGTTGGATATCAATTCCAATCGTTTCAACAGGCTCATCTATTCCGTCTTCAAAAACAATGATCGGAACGCTAATAGAAGATTCGCCAGCAGGAATGGTCAAGTCATCCGGAATAGCAGAATAATCGACACCTGGGGTGGCAGTTCCAAAGACGGTATAGTCTAAAGGGAAATCGGTTTCGGCTGGACTTGGTAAATTAAAAGTCAGCGCACCATCTGTACAACCTTCTGCTAGACTGCCATCTAAAGAGAAAGTGTTAAGCTCTACTTGAAGAGATCCTGTTCCAAAACTACGTGCTTCTAAAAATACCGCAGAATCATATCTAAAGTCTGATACATCTGCCAAGGATAAGACAATGGTATATTCTTCACAAGGAGTTACTACCGCTTGTGCAAAGAAGGTTCTCAGATAACCATCGAAAGTTAGGTTTTGACTTCCCGTATTGTCTCGATAATAACCCCCATAATCTAAACTCCCATCTGGAGGTGTACAATTTTCTAGCGTACCATTACCACCTACAACTCCTGGATTGACATTATTAATTGTAACAGGAAGATTGGTAAATGTCAAGCCTGTTGGATCACTTAATTCAGGAATAAGGGCAATGTTCTCTGCATTATTCGGATAAGGACCGTTGATCCCAGGACCATGAATAAAGAAACCAAAAATATCGTTGAATCCAGAGCAAGCAAATTCTGGATATTCTTCTGAGGCAAAGGTATATCGAAAACGCAGCGTATCAGCAGTAGGAATAAATTTGATGGTGTATTTGGTTACATCTTGAAGATTATCAGAAATAGTTTCTAGAAAAGGATCTTCAACTGTTTCACCTGAGGTATCGTCACTTTCTCCAACATCATCATTAGGCGTTGCTACCGTAGTAGCAAACCCTGTAGACATAACAATTCCACGTCCAATTCCAATATCATTCTGACCATTGGTAAAATACCCAACGGAGTTGTCTGTTCCTTCGTGGGTAACTTCTAATACTTCCACGCCTTGATCTAGGAAAACGCTGGTAATGAGGCTTTCTGGCGTAAAAAGGGCACCGGTA
>CALKJE010000226.1 GCA_937995675.1 uncultured Saprospiraceae bacterium | reverse complement strand
GTATTCATTAGGTGTTTGGATCGATACTCCATAAACTCCAGTAGGAAGCAATAATTCATATTCTCCATCAGATCCAGAAGTGGCAAAGAAAGTACGTCCCTCTCCGCCTTGCTCCTCAGCTACCACAATCCAATCTTCAATCCCTTCGTCGTTAGCTTCCTCAAAAACTCGTCCTTCAATATAATTAGAAAATATCTGTCCTTGATCATTAGTTTTTAGGAGGTAACCATAAGTTTGGTTAAAATCATTTGGATCAGATTGAAAACCAACCACTGCATAACCACCATCTTTAGTTTGCTGAACACTCAATCCCTGAGAAGCAGCGAAACCTGCGATTGGCACTCCAAAATCCTCTGTCCATTCTACTTCCAAATCCACATCAACTTTTGTTAATAAAGCATGAGACTGAATAGCATTAGGCTCTGTGATTCCAGTTAGGATATAACCACCATCTTCTGTATTTTGAATATCATATGCTTGATCAGCAAGTGAACCTCCCGGTAATACCTTGGTAGAAACTTCATCTCCGTTGGTGTCAACTTGTACCAAGTATACATTATCTCCGTTGGATAAAGTTGCGGTAAAACCAGCCGCGATATATCCAGTTACCTCCTCATTTTCATCATAAGTAAAAGTAATTCCTCTTCCTTCGTTACGGCTACCATTTCCATATGCCACAGACCAAAGTGAATCACCTACCGTGTTCAGTTTGATTAAATATAAATCTGCATCTCCAGCAATTGTTTGAGATCCGGTAGCAACAAACCCATCTTCTGTTTCCTCGATATCATGGATAAATTCTCGACTTGCATTTCCATAAGCAACTTCAAAAACATCGGCTCCGTTGGCATCTAGTTTCTTAAAATAAGCTTGCTCCGCATTTTCTACCGTTAAAGCAACGCCACCAATGATAAATCCTCCGTCATTAGTTTGCTTAAGACTTACACCAGTATCTATATCTGTCAGGGCCAACCCAAAAACAGTTTCCCAGATAGATTCACCATAACGATCTAATCGAAAAACAATGATGTTTTGCGTACCATCCATAGTTCCACAACTGAGACAGTTAGCTAGAACAGCATATCCACCATCTTCCGTTTGAATGATTTTACGACCATTCATATCACCTAGTGGTAAGCCACCGTAGCGCTTTTCCCAGATAATAGCTCCGTCTGGATCCGTCTTAATAATTCGGAAACGGTTAGAATTATCTTGGCTGATCATCACAAAACCTTCATCATGCGTCTGTACTACATCCTTAGCTTCAGCCAGTTGTTCTCCCGGAAAAGTATAAACACGTTCCCATCCAGCAACCGTAGATTGTGCGGAAGCAGAAAACGCAAACATAACGACTAGTGCCATCGCTAGTAGCGATTGGAAGGCAGTAGATTTTATGTTTTTGATACTTTTCATAAGATTAATAAATGGTCGATTTTGACTGTACATAATGATTACATTACAAATATGGAGATGATTCAAGCTTAAAACAAAGACAAAAATTTGCATTTGTTGAGTAAAATATTTTTTCATAATATTATTTTAAAATACTTAAAACATTATAAATCAATTCATTATCAATTTTAACATTTATAAAACTAACTCTATTTGTTGAAAAGAATTATATTTGAAGCCTATGAAGAACAGTCGTTTGGTAGAAATTTTAAGGGTTTTTAACAAAAAAGAAATCAGAAATCTCCGAAAATGGGTTATTTCTCCCATTGCTAATCAGCGAGAAGACGTTGTTTTGCTCTTTGAATACCTTTTAAAAAACGAACGGTATCAAGAAAACAATGGTTTATCTAAAACGGATATTTTCGAGCAAGTGTATAATAACTTGCGCTATGATGATGCCAAGATGCGGCAATTGGTCTTTTTTGGGATGAAAACACTAGAAGAATACGTGATCTATCAAGAGTTGAGAAAAGATGAGATTAAGTCAAGAATCGCACTAGCGAATTTCTATAGAGATAAAAAGCTAGACAAAAGCTATCAGAAAAATTTTAAAACACTGGTTAAACTACAAGAAGATCATCCTTATCGAAATTGCGACTTTCTTAGAAACGAATACCTTTTACAGGAAGAAGAATATATCTCTTCTAGTAGATCTCAACGTTCTATTAGTCTGAATCTACAAGAAGTTTCTGATAGCTTACACCAAACCTTTATTGCCGAAAAACTTCGACAGAGTTATCTAATGTTGGCTCACCAATCTGTTTATAAAACAGATTATAAAATTGGTCTAATTGATGAGATTTTAAAAGAAGTAGCAGACAACGAAGAGCTATTAAACACACCAGCCATTGCTTTGTATTACTATGGTTATAAAACAAATACTGAAAAAGAAAACCCCGCCCATTTTATAAATTTAAAAGAAAATATTTTTAAACACGGATATCTTTTTCCACGGGGCGAACTTAGAGATATTTCGCTGATGGCAATCAACTATTGTATTGGTCAGATGAATCGCGGTAAAGACGAATTTATTCGAGAATCCTTTGAGTTATATAAAGAAGGGTTTGATAAAGAATTATTTATAAATAAAAATCTAGTCTCTCGTTGGACCTTTCTAAATGTTATTTTAATCGCCTTAAAATTAAACGAATATCAATGGGTTGAAAACTTCATTAACGAAAATCAGATCTACTTAGAAGATAAATACCGTGAAAGTTTTATCAATATTAGTTTCGCCATTTTTTATTATCAAAAAAGAGATTTTTCAAAAGCCATGAACTATCTTTTACAATACGAACACGATGACCTTACCATCAACCTGCGAGCAAAAAATATTCTATTAAAAATTTATTACGAAGAAGACGAAGTAGGCGCCCTCGAATCCCTACTTGGTAGTATGCGTACCTACCTTTCTCGTAAAAAAGTCATGGGATATCACAAAGATAATTTCAAAAACATCATTCAATTAACAAAGAAGTTACTCAAAGTAAAACCTTACGACCAAAACCAAAAAAACAAACTAAAAATACTAATCGAAGAAGCTAATCCGCTCACCACAGACGACCGAAATTGGCTACTGACCCAACTAAAAAAGATTTAAATTTCAGTGGTAATTTCGTACTTTCGTTTTCTAAAATTTCAACTTCACCGTTCATGAAAATAAAAACACTCACCCAATACCTAGAAACCATCGCTCCTTCTTCTTATCAAGAATCCTATGATAATTCGGGCTTGATCGTCGGTAATCCGGAAACAAAAATTACGGGCGTATTGATTTGTTTAGACTCTATTGAAGCAGTTATTGAAGAAGCCATCGATAAGAATTGCAACCTAATCGTCGCACACCACCCTATCGTCTTTCGAGGTCTTAAACGACTGAATGGCAATAACTATGTTGAGCGAATTATTATCAAAGCCATCCAATTTGAGATTGCTATTTACGCCATTCATACCAACTTGGACAATGTATATCATCAAGGAGTAAATGGGAAAATCGCCGAACGACTCGGACTAATCAACACTCGGATTCTAGCACCTAAGTCCTTTTCCAAAAAATTGCAAATTTTCGCGCCTGCCACAAATTCTCAAAAAATAAGAGAAGCACTATACGCGGCCGGAGCAGATATCTCCTCTAGTCACAGCAGTATCGGTGTAGGTAATAATGCTGGCCAGAATAGCCTTGGAGAAGTTCGATTGGAAGTAAGCTTTTCGGCAGGTCGACAGTCTTCAATCTTGGGAGCTCTGCGAGCGGTAGCCCCAGATGTCGCCTATGACCTTTTTTCTATCGAAAATAAAAGTAGCAAGATTGGTTCTGGAATGATCGGAGAACTCAAAACACCAGTAAAAGAGACTAAATTTCTAAAGCATATCAAAAAACAAATGAAAGCCCAGTGTGTCCGCTATACTAAGCTGCGTAACCGTAAAATAAAGACGGTGGCGCTCTGTGGTGGATCTGGTAGCTTTCTGCTTTCTGCGGCCATTGCACAGGGCGCAGACCTGTTTTTAACGGCTGATTTTAAGTATCACGAGTTTTTTGATGCCGATCAACGCATCGTAATCGCCGATATTGGCCATTACGAAAGCGAACAGTTTACAAGCAACCTATTATATGACATAATTACCGAGAAATTTAGTACTTTTGCAGTTTATTTGACTAGCACAAATACCAACCCAGTAAACTATCTGGTTTGAGTGCTTTTTTTGCTGATTTGTTGAACGGATAAGGTATTCATACGCAACAAATCAACAATCATCGATTCAACAAAAACAATTAATCATGGCCACCAAGGAATTAACCATAAAGGAAAAATTAAAAAATCTTTTTGAGCTACAGCAAATCGACTCAGAGATCGATCAGATTGAAATCCTCAAAGGAGAACTTCCCATGGAAGTAAGTGACCTAGAAGATGAAATTGCTGGTCTTCAAACACGGATTGATAAATTACAAACTGCCGTGGAAGACATGGAATCTACCACTTCTCGTCACTCAGCGAATATTAAAGAAGCTGAAGCGTTGATCGAACGTTATGAGAAGCAAATGGATAATGTAAAAAACAATCGTGAGTACGATGCCTTAACCAAGGAAATCGAAATGCAGCGATTAGAAATTCAATTGTCGCAAAAGAAGATTCGTGAAAGTAGTACACTGTTAGAAGGAAAAAGAGAAACACTCGCCGCAGCACAAGAACGACTTGAAACTAAAAATAAAACCCTTGAGACGAAGAAGGTAGAGCTAGAGAAGATTATCGAAAAGACGATCAAAGATGAAGAAAAGCTTAAGAAGAAATCTGAAAAAGCGAAAAAAGTAATCGAGCCTAGACTCCTGAAAGCGTACACTAAGATTCGTGGTGCTTACCGAAATGGTTTAGCAGTAGTTACCGTAGGTCGAAATTCTTGTGGAGGTTGTTTTAATAAAATTCCACCACAGATTCAATTAGAAATTCAATCTCAAAAGAAAATTCTTGCTTGTGAGCACTGTGGACGTGTACTGGTAGATAACGAAACTGCAGGTATCGTTGACGAGACTGAATAAAAAATAGATACCAATTATGGTATTAAAAAATCCCAACTCAGATACGCTCTGAAGTTGGGATTTTTTTGATATTCAATTGCTTTTTTAACTAAAATCAATCTCTGTATTATCACCGATATTTAAGCTCTGGCTCAATCCTTTGATCGCAGCGTCACTACCTACTAACGAGCTTTGTAACACTACCTCCTCGATCCGTGCATAGTTTCCAATAATAGAATCTTTTACAATAGAATAGTTGATTTGGGTATTGTGTCCAATCGTCACGTGCGGTCCGACAATAGAGTTAGAGATTTTACAGTCTTTTCCAATACTTACCGGATGAATAATAATCGTATTGTCATAATGCGGTAGATTGGAAGAAGCATAACCTTCCTTATCTAAAAGCATGGCATTGGTTTCTAATAATACTTCTCCTTTTCCACAATCAAACCAATTATTAACCGGTACTCCACTAATCTTAACGCCCTGATCAATCAATCCCATCAATGCATCTGTCAGTTGGTACTCGCCATGCGTCTGGTGCTCTCCTTTGATTTGCTGCTCGATGATAGACAATAACTGATCTACTTCGCGAATTCGATAGAGACCAACCATGGCTTTGTTGGAGCGAGGAATTTTAGGTTTTTCGATTACTTTTTTAATAAAACCATCTTCACCAAATTCCACTACCCCAAATTCTCGAGGATCATCTACTTCTTTAATTCCTACACAAGAAGTTGGTGCGTTTAAGAATATTCCCAGATTTACATCTACAATTGTATCTCCAAAAAAGATAAAGATATCATCTGATCCCTGAATCGCTTTGCGAGCCGTCCAGATAGCATGAGCCGATCCTTCTCGACTTTGCTGCACCACAAATTCTTTAGAAATAGCAGGATATTCTCGTTCAATATAGAGTTGAATTTTTTCTCCCAGGTAACCAATGATAAATACAAAATCCGTTACTCCTTGTTCAATCAATTGATCAATAATAAAAGAGATGATCGCTTTCCCGGCTACGGGAATCAATGGCTTAGGCTGCGTATACGTATGTGGTCTGAGGCGGGTACCGGCACCCGCTACTGGGATAACTGCCTTCATGATATTTGCTTTTTTTAGCTCCGCTAGTTTATAAAGTACTAGTTGCTAAACTAATTTCAGGAAAGATAAGTATTTATTGTATATAATGGTTAATACACAGTGTATTAATCTAAGACTACTTAGCATTGTTTAACTATTGTAAATTTTGGGGTTAAGCATTTTTTGATTTTATAACACAAAAAAATACCGTAGAAATTAATCCTACGGTATTCCAACACTCTTTTGGAGTGTAAAATCTTAATGCTAATTTTATTAACCACCCAAAGCAGCAGCT
>CALKJE010000225.1 GCA_937995675.1 uncultured Saprospiraceae bacterium | reverse complement strand
ATTGGTCAACTGTGAATGGTAGTGGAGTAGTGGATGGAAATGAGGATCAGAATTTATTATCTGCGGGAGATTATATGGTTATTGTCACCAATAACGTTACGAATTGTAGTGTAATATTAGAGATTGAGATTACTGAAGGAGTTGATTTAGTGGCGCCTATTATTAACTGTCCATCGAGTGTAACGCTTAGTTGTGTTGACGATACAAGTGTGGCGACGTTAGGAATGGCTACAGCAACAGATAATTGTGATGCAAATCCTGCTATTAGCTTTGTGGATAATTCAGATCTTACTGGATGCAGTGGGACCGGACAAATAATTAGAACATGGACAGCTATTGATAGTAGTAACAATATAACGACCTGTGAACAAATTATTACAGTTGTAGATAATGATGCTCCAGTATTCGATCTATTGTCTACAACGGAAGTAGTGGGTTGTCCACAAAATATTCCTGATCCAGTAGCATTAACTGCTGTGGATGAATGTTCTGGACCTATTACAATAATGCCAGAAATAACGACGGTTGATCAAATTTGTGTAAATAATTTTACTAGAGTGTATACCTATAGTTTTGTGGATAATTGTGGTAACGAAACCATTTTCACAAAATCATATCAGGTCGTTACGAGCCCACCGACGCTCTTGACTTCTCCACCTGATTACACCGTATCCTGTGAATTAGATATTATTTTATATCCTCACTTAGTTAGTGTAAATTCATCTTGTAGTGGACCGTTAGAAATAACCAGTGTTCTTAATGGACCTTTTGGTACTGCTAGTTGTTCGGGCACAACTTACGAGGCCGTTTATTCTTGGACAGATGGATGTCATATGGATTCAGTGGTACAAGTTTATACATTAGAAAATGAAGGTCCTGAATTTATTTGTCCCCCAGATATTTGTATTATAGATTGCTTTGCAGATAATGATATGATTCAAAATCAATTTGATGATTATGCAGGGTTAGCAACGGTAAATACAGCTTGTTCTACTAGTGAGGTAACGATTACGAATGACTTTTCAGGAGATAATTTTATCAACAATAATTGTGGAGCCGGCAGCAGTATTGCTTTCCCAAATACACTAGAATATCAAGTCGTTACTTTTACAGCGACAGATGCATGCAATCGATCTACTACTTGTACTGCTTTAGTGGTGATCGTAGATGGAACCCCACCTGAATTTAATGGAACTCCAGTTGTGGGAATAGCGAATTGTGGGAGTGATGTACAAGCAACCTACGATAACTGGGTGAGTGCCCAGATCGATCGATTGGATGCGAATGATCTTTGTGGATTTGATGGAACTGTAGATGTAACTTATAGTCCAGTAAGCCCAATTGTCAATAGTGAAAATACAAGTGTTACACCGGTGACTTTTACAGCTAGTGATCCTTGTGGAAATAGTCGTTCTGTAACGGTTTCCTTCTTGGTTGAAAATCAAGGAGGTCCTGCCTTTGCAGAAGTTCCTGAAGACGAAATTGTTTTTTGTAATGAGTTGCCAGCTGTTTTTGGAGAGGTAACATTATCGGAAACTTGTAGTCCAGCAACAATTACTTTTGAAGATACTTATGTAAGTGGTGATGCTACCAGTTGTGATAACCAAGAGACGGCGATTTTGCAGAGAGTCTGGACTGCCACAGATGCAGCTGGAAATACTGCTACGGCGACTCAGCGAATCACTATAGTTCCTGGTCGAGCTACGGTTGCTGGGACGATCTTTACCGAAGAAAATGAACTGGTATCAGATGTTGATCTAGCAGTATATTTTAATAATGGAATGATGGATGAACAGATCACTACAGAAGATGGATTCTACGAATTTGAATTACCTATTCAAGAGAACTATGAAATTACTGCACACAGAAATGATGAGCCATTGAATGGAATTACTACCTATGATTTAGTATTGTTAGGTCAGCATTTATTAGAGATAAGTACTTTGGACTCTCCTTATAAATTAATTGCGGCGGATGTGAATAATTCTGGTTCTATTTCAGCATTGGATATGATCGCATTACGTAGAATGATTTTGGTAATCGACCCTGTTTTTCCAAATAATGAATCCTGGAGATTTATTGATGCTGACTATATATTTCCTAATCCCGAAAACCCTTTTTCAAGTACTTTTCCAGAATCGCATTCAATTAATGGATTAAGTAGTAATATGATTCGAGATTTTATTGCAGTGAAAACAGGAGACCTCAATCAATCGGCATCTCCAAATAGTCTGAGTACTGGAGATACGCGGGAAGGTCGTCCTTCTTGGATTTTAGAAATGAAAGATGAAATGCTCTATCAAGGAACGGAATATAGAATTCCTATTACGGTGAAAGAGAGTGGGTTCGTCAATGGATTTCAGTATACGCTATCATTCGATCCTGATTTAGCTGATGTAAGGTCCGTGGATGCTGGTAGCTTAAAAGGAATGAATGCCAATAATTTTGGTACTCAAGGATTGAACGAAGGCTGGCTAACGACAAGTTGGCATCAACCATTTCCAATCAAAGTAAATAAAGGAGATACTTTATTTACAATTAAATTTATCGCTAATGAAAATATAGGACTAAATGAGTTATTCTCTATCAATTCTTTAAAGACCTCGGCAGAAATGTATTCAAATTCAGCAATCCTAACACCTAGGTTGGATTTTATCACATCAAATAATTATGTGGTTTATCAAAATGTTCCAAATCCATTTATAACTAAAACGATTATTGGATTTGAACAGCCAAGGGCGGGTAATGTTAAATTGAGCATTTTTGATGTTAGTGGTAGAAAAGTATACCAAACAGATGGAAATTTTGCTAAAGGATATCAAACATTCGAAATAGAAAAAAGAAACCTAAATGCCAGCGGTATTCTATTTTACAAAATTGAGTTTGAAAATCATATAGATATTAAAAAAATGATTTTATTAGATTAAAAAAATATGGTATTAGTTTGAAAATAAAAGGTGCTAATTTGGTAAGAAATTAGCACCTTTATTATTTTTTTTGTACTTTTAAATGTATCTTGCCTCAAAAAGTCTTTGATTTTAGTTTCTTTCCTCAAAAAACACAAGAATACTGAAGTCCCAATCACCTTAATATAACAGTAGAAATCCTTCCCAAAAGGATTAAATTCAACCAAATCAAAGTAATCTAGCCTATTACCTCAAGTAATAGCTATCCTGTTGTATACAAAATTTTTAATCATATAAATCACAATAGTAATTGGCAACTCAGCCGATTACACCAAAATCTTACTACTAATGAGCAATAAGTTTACAAAATTCTTTTCGACGCTTTGCTGTCTTTTCCTTTTTATGGGAATAGTACAAAGCCAAGACATTACGCATCCTTTCGACACAGATGCAAATTTCACAGTAGTCGCTGGAGATCCTGCGGTTAATTATTATGACAATGGTGGCCTAGGTTGTGATATCGCAGGGGCTGGTGAATATTTGTCTAACTCAAATGCCTCTGCCATTCTATGTCCAGATGTACCAGGTCAGCCTGTAACACTAGAATTCTTAGAGGTAGATGTGGAAACAAGAGCTACCCCTGCTTGTTGGGATTTTATTAATATTTTTGATGGAAATAGCACCGCTGCTACTCAAATTTTTAGTGGTTGTGGAGAAGATGGATATCCAGTTTGTGTTGGTGGTTTTGCAGGAGATGGAAGTGATGGAGGAAATGTAGAAGGTGGTCCAAATGATATAAATGGTACCAATGATGTTGCTCCAGCTAATAATATCTTTACCTCTACAGATGCTACTGGATGCCTTACTGTTCAGTTTACTTCTGATGGCTCTGTTGATCAAGGTGGTTGGGAAGCATTAGTAAGCGCACCTGCTGTCGCTTCTACTTGTGTCGCTTCATTCGGTCCTTTCTGTTATGATATGACTAGCACCGTAATTCCAGTTGCTGTGGATATTTGTCCTGATCCAGGTCAAGCTATTCAGATTGACTTTACAGCTGGTGGAGTAGAAAATAACTTTGATGAATTACAGGTATTCTGCGGTCCTATGGGATCTGGTACTGGTGGAATGCAAATATATAATGCTTACGGAACTGCCGGCGACTTAACCGGACTTTCTCTTTCTTGTCTTTTAGCAGATCAGTGTATCAGTGTTTATGTAAACTCTGATGTTAGTGTTACTTGTCTTTCAAGTGGCTTCACGCCGATTGAATTTGCTAGTAGCTGTATCGCTCCTGCTTTTGATGATGTGGTTGATGGAATTTGTTACGACAATAATGAAACAGATAATGTTTTAGCAGAAATTTGCCCCGCTGTTGGTTTTACAGGAGTGGATATTGAGTTTCTTGCTGGATCATTCGAAGCTAACTTTGATGATTTATCAATATACTCAGGACCAGCTGGATCTGGCACTACCGGAACTTTGTTAGCTGCTGATTTAGATGGCGATCTTACTGGTTTAACCTTTTCAACGGTTAATCCTGGAGATTGTATCATCCTAGTTTCTGATTCTGATGGAAGTGTTAGTTGTGCTTCAGGTTCACAGACACCTCTATCAATTGGTGTAACCAACACAGGAGTAGCTGGTGCAGTTTGTGTATTCACAGTTGACTGTCCTCCTGCTATTAACTTAATGCCAGGAGATGCTATTCCGGCAGCTGCAGTTACAGAAGCAGATTTTGCTGCTGCAGGAGGTGTGATTAATAGCGCAGGTTGTGGTGCTTTTTCTGTTGCGGCAGTAGATAGCCCAGTGGTAGGTGATATCTGTAGTGGAAGTAACTTGATGAGAACCTATACCATTACTGATGTAGCTGATCCAACAAACGTTCAGACTTGTACTCAGATGATTGATGTTAGCCCACAAGGAGATCCTGTAATTGTAGCTCCTGCGGATATCGCAGTTAACTGTATTTCAGATGCGAATATTGATCCTGATAATGCAGTCGTTACTAGTGACGATCCTTCTGTAATGGTAACAGCGACAATTACTTCTTTTACTGGATCGCCTGAATGTCCTGGTTCTTCAGCAACAGTTACTTATACGGTAACTGATGGTTGTGGAAACGTAGCTTCTGATACACAGATAATTAATAATAATACACCAGCTGGTACAGGTGGACCAGTGATTACTGCTTTCCCACCTTCTGATACGGTTGATTGTTTTATAAACTTAGTACCTAATTTTAACCTAGTAGAGGCGACTACTAATTGTGGTGGCCCGATTAGTGTGACTGCAACTCCACCAGTCTTAATAAGTGGAACGGCTGATTGTAATAACGCACGTTACCGGTCTACTTACACAGTTACTGATGATTGTGGAAGATCAGTTACACGTGATCGAATCTGTGTTTTACAAAACGACGGACCAGAGTTTGTTTGTCCAGTTGATATTTGTGTGATAGAATGTCCTCAAGACAATGATATGATTCAAGCACAATTTGATGCTTATGCTGCTTTAGCAAAAGTAACTACTCCTTGTGTTGGGCAAACGGTTACGATTACGAACAACTTTAGTCCAAATAACTTTATCAACCAGAATTGTAATAGCGGACCTTTAGCGGTTCCTAATACACAGCGTTACCAGATTGTAACATTCACAGCTTCTGCTTGTAGCGGTACAACAACTTGTACGGCAATTGTGGCAGTCGTTGATAATACTCCTCCAACCATCGTAGGAACACCTAGTCTTGGCGTTGTAGAATGTAGTGATGATATCCAAGCGCAGTATGACTCATTTATTCAAAATCAGTTAGCTCAGCTAAATGCAACAGATGAATGTTCAGTTGCTAGCGGTAATAACAATAACGACTTAGTATATTCTGCTAGTCCTTCTTCACCAAATCTTACTTGTGATAATGGTGCTGCTGTTACGCCTGTAACTTTAACGGTTGCGGATGGTTGTGGTAATGCTGCTTCTGTTACAACTACTTTCTTAATTAGAAACACAACGGGGCCATCAGTAGCAGCGCTACCTAATAAAACCGTTGAATGTGGAATGCCACTAAATTTTGATACACCAGTAGTAAGTGATGCTTGTGGAACCATATCTATTACTTTTGTGGATAATACGGCACCTGCTGCTTGTCCAGCTATCAGTACGACTACTCGAACATTTACGATTACTGACGATTGTGGTGGATCTACTACCGCAGAGCAGACCATTTCTGAGGTAGATACGCAAGCGCCGGTAGCTCCTGCAGCTCCTGCAAATGTTACGGTAAGTTGTGCGGATAATATTCCTCCACCAGTTGATTTAACAGCATCAGATAATTGTACAGGAACTATTACGGTTAGTCCTGCGGCAATTATTACACCTGGTGCTTGTGATAATCAATTAGTAATGGTTCGTACTTGGACTTTTACAGATGGTTGTAATACAAGTTCTGTTTCACAAACGATTACTGTAAACGATGATGTAGCTCC
>CALKJE010000224.1 GCA_937995675.1 uncultured Saprospiraceae bacterium | reverse complement strand
ATTCAATGTACACTGCAGGCTGTGTTCTTTATATTCTGAAACATAGCCAAACGACGATGGATGCGCTCCGTAAATCTATTCACTTGGGCGGAGATGTAGATTCCGTTGCTTCGATTACAACTGCGATCATGGCTAGCCGAATTGGCTTAAAAAGTATCCCCTCATTTATGTTGGAAAGAGTAGAAGGTAAAAAATATTTAGAGGAAATCGAAGCGGCTTTTTCTGGATGGTTAAAACAATAATCGCTAGTCGAAAAAGAGCTAATTGAACAAAAAAGCTCCTACTTGCAAAACAAGTAGGAGCAATAAAAATCGGAATCTTAAACAATTTAATCTTTAAATAATTTCTTTAATCAACGTTTTCTAAAACTGGAGAATCTCTCGGATGTCTTCCTCTGTCTCAATCGTTCGATCTATCACATCCATTACAAAAGTATGAGACTCCTGTTTATTATCGATGTCGCTAAATTTCTCAGGGCGATACACCGCTAATTTATTTTCTTTAGTAACAATCCACATTAGTTTTTTACTATTGCGATTGTACTGCATTTCAGTACCATTTTTTGCGTAGAATTTAGCGACCGTATTTTTGGTTTGATCCGCTAGAAAGGCTACGTTAGAGTTAAACGTTTTTTGCTGTTCCGTTTTAAAATCCGCATTTAAACGAACCAACCAAGGTGGTAACGGACGATCACAATTCCAAATACCCAACTTCGTTGCCGTAAAGGTATTGATGATTCGGTGCTTAATCATTTCCTCGGTAACCTTATTGTCTTTACCTGCTGCTTTCAAAGTAGCGATGCGTTTATCGTAGTTCATCTTGGCGAGTCTCTTACGATCTGCGATCTCTTGTAATAGTACTTCTCGAGCAGAGTTAAGTTCTGCCTCTCGGTTCGCAACTGCCGTTTCGTATTCAGCAAAAGACTGATTAAATTCAGCCATTGCTTTTTGGAAGTCCGCTCCCGTCAGCACCGGATTGACATTAACTTTCATCTGATTAGCACTGCCGATCAAAGTAAGTTCGTAGTCACGATTGTTTAGTTTACGTAGCTTCATATCCATCCAGTTAATACTGCTGGCGGCATTTTCGTTGAAGTTGGGCTGATTAGGGGCGACTTGCCAAAGTAGATTATCGTATTCTTCTTGCAATGCTCGAAGCGCTGCTCGTTGCTCGTCTAGATCATTACCAGCACTTCCTGCTTGAATCATGTTGTCTGTAAACTTAAGATTGAAGACATGTGCAGTTCTATCCGCCTCAACAGGTGCGACTGGAGCTACTGGTTTTGGAATTGTTGCTTCGATTTTTGCAAGCTCTTTCGTCTCTTCTTTTGTCAAATCATCTAATTGTGTCTGAAAGTTTTGCGTCGCTCGATCTTCATCAGAAACTGGAGCCGTCGCATTTGGATCAGGAATGATTTCTAAATTATTCTTACCCTTATAAACCCAGTTACGTTGATCCGTATCCAAATGATAGATATTAAAATCTAGTGGATCACCAGGTGCTGCGTAAATATCGTGTACTAGTTTGATGTCCAATTCTTTTCCTGGATTCATCGCTAGTCGCTCGCCATTTTGTTCCGCATAAATTTCAATCATTCCAGCAGACTCTAATTGGTAAGTGGTACCCATTGAATCATAATCCATTGGAATGCCAGAAATGAAGAAGTCTACATAATCATGAAATTCTCGGTATTTAATTTCTACCGGACCTTCCACTAAGTTGCCTTGTCCATTAACAAAAGCTGCTGGAGGAACGACAACCGTTGAACCGTTTTCATAAACATACGTTCCACCTTGATTGGCATCTACTTGTTTGCTTAGATACGTAGGTTTTAGTGTTTTTATTGGTGGATTAATAAAAGGCTGAGAAGCAAAATAAGCTTTTGCTTCGGCGGCGGTATCTGCTTTAGGAGCTGGGTTGAGTACCATCATCAGTACACCAACCAAGCCAGCAGCAGCCATCGCCAAAACTGGATAGATCCATCGACGAGGCGCACCAGTTACCTCGACAGGAGTCTCGGGTTGGGCAGTCGCGTTGAATGTTTCCAGTAGTTGATCGAAGTCCTTATGCGCTTCGATCTGCTCTCTGGAGAGCGGTTTAAAATCTTGATTTATTTTGTAATTGTCTTTTTTCATATCCAAGGATTTGCAAGCAATGGTTTTTTCGACCAGGTGCTACATATTTTTTGTAATGTTTTTTTTAAGTTTCTCTAGTATTCGGTAGGTCTTTACCTTGGCGTTGCTTTCAGTGATTTCTAGTAAGTCGGCTATTTCTTTAAAAGGTCGTTGTTCAAAAAAACGAAGTTCAATCAAACTCAAATCAATCGGTTTTAAATCTTCTAGCGATTTGATTAAGAGGGTTCTCAATTGTTCGTTATCGGTGGCTTTCATTTCTTCGGCCAGATCCGTTAAGTTTTGGTCTTCAATACTGACGGTACGGTCTTTCTTGGCATCCCGAAAATGTTGGGCTACCTGATTGGAGGCAATTCGATATAACCAGGCCGAAAAAGGCACTCCTTTAAATTGGTATTTGTTTATTTTTTGCATCGCCTTCAAAAATACCTGAGCTACTAAGTCTCCAGACAAATGCTCATCGTTGGTACGGCGATATACAAACCGGAAAATCGCTTCGTAGTAGCGATTATACAAGGGTTTAAAAAGGGCGGGTTGGCGTTGTGCCGCCTGTATTTCTTCCCATTCGGCCTCCATAGCCCGCTGGGAAACAGTCTTTCCTGATGATTCCATCAACACTAAATTTTTTACAAGACTACGACTTATTTGCAAAATGTTATTTTTTTTAGTGAATAATTTTTTGACTATCTATATAAATCAGTGTTTTAAAGATTAATTTACTAACTAAAGCAAGTGTATTTTTGAATCTTATAGGTGTTGTTTGTTTCTTGTTACTGGTTTTTTGCCTTCTTCTATCACTCGCGATAAAGTAAAGCAAGAAGCAAATCCCTAAAAAGATAACCCAAAACCACCGTGTCCACGCATCTGCCTGCCGGCAGGCAGGGTTAATTTTCACCGTGGTTCCGGACTATCGCTTCGCCATAAAGACCGTTTGATTTCATAACGAATCTTGTCTGATAAGTAACACTTTAGGGATAAATTTTAACGATTGAAGACATATTGGGTGATAATTATAAGGGGAAAAGGAATTTTTCCTTTTTTTACAAGATGAAATTTCTACTAAAAATTAAATATATTCTCCTGTGTCTGGTCTTTAGCGGTCAAGTCTTAGCGATTTCGACAAGTCCTCTAGCAGATACCACCAAGAGACATAGTTTTATTGTTTTACCCATTGTGTTTTCTTCGCCCGAGACTAGTTGGGGATTCGGTGGTGCTACTAACGTCACCTTTCGTTTTAAAGGACAAGCCGAAACCGCACGTCCTTCTCAGTTTCAGTTGGGGTTTGCGTATACTTTGAATAAACAGTTTTTATCCTATCTACCTTTTCAGCTTTTTTTTAAAGAAGAGAAATATAAACTCTACGGAGAGTTGGGCTATTATCGTTATGTCTATTTTTATTTTGGTAATGGAAATAATGCCAGAGAAGAAGATCGCGAAATTTTTAATGTGAATTATCCTCGCATTCGATTGAATGGCTTATATGGTATTAATAAAAACTGGTTTGTTGGATTAAGATATTGGATGGATGATTATAATATTGTAGAAGTGGAGGAAAATGGTTTGCTGGATAGGGATAATAATATCATCGGACGAAAAGGAGGTTTGTTATCGGGTGGGGGAATTGTGGTCAACTACGATAGTCGAGATCATCTTTTTACACCAAGGTCAGGTGTCTTGGCTGAGATGGTTGTATTTGCAAATGAAAAATTCCTGGGAAGTGATTTTAGTTTTCAAAAAATCTATGTAGATATCGCAGCTTATTTTCCTGTTGCTAAGAATCATACATTAGCCGCCCAAATATATTCTGAACTTACTGCCGGAAATCCTCCTTTTAATCAACTATCTTTGTTGGGGGGAACCAAAAGAATGAGAGGATATTTAGAAGGTCGGTTTCGAGACAAACAATACTTTACCAGTCAAATAGAATATAGACTTCCATTATTTTGGCGACTCGGTATGACTGCCTTCGCAACCACTGGTAGCGTAGGACCTATCGTCGGAGACTTATTAGATCAATGGTATTATACCTATGGTTTAGGACTACGCATTATGCTCGATACCAAAGCTAGAGTAAATCTTAGAATTGACGCAGGTTTTGGAAAAGAAACGAGTGGATTTTATTTGACTTTTGGAGAAGCGTTTTAGGTGGATGTGTGAATGTGCGGATTGATGGATGTGCGGATTATGTAAAACGTAGCGACAAGGCATTGCCTTGTCGCTACGTTTTACAAGGATCATTTTAATGGCCATTATCTAAAACGAAATTTAGTGAATTTAATTTTTATAAGAAATAATTTTTTTTGAAAAAAATAAGTATCATCATACCCGTTTACAACGAGGAGGAAAATATTCAAAAATTATTACCTCGATTGATCGACGCTACGGAATCCATTCCTAGAGAGATCATTGTGGTCGATGGAGGAAGTACAGATCGTACGGCCGAACGAGCTACTGCTTTGGGAGCAACAGTACTGCGTTCTCCAAAAAAAGGTCGAGCCCATCAAATGAATCATGGCTATGAGAATTCGACAGGAGATATCCTTTATTTTGTTCATGCGGATACCATGCCGCCCCTTTCCTTTGTAGCCGATATTCAAGCCGCTCTTGCAGAAGGTTATCCATTAGGTTGTTATCGTTTCGAGTTTGATTCGCCTAGAAAATTATTAAAAGTAAACGCCTACTTCACGCGCTTCGATAAGATGTGGTGTCGAGGAGGTGATCAAACTTTATATGTTACCCGTTCCTTATTTAAAGAATTAAAAGGCTATTGTTCCAAACATTATATTATGGAAGAGTACGATTTTATCGCTCGTGCTCGAAAACAAAATCCTTTTAAAATAATGCCCAAAGCGGTTCTGGTCTCCGCTCGTAAATACGAAAACAATGGTTACCTAAAAGTTCAGTTTGCGAACCTCATTGTCTTTAATATGTACCGCCTTGGATACTCTCAAGAAAAGATGCTGAAGTTTTATCGGTCTATGTTATTTAAGGACTAGAACTTCTTTCTTTACGCAATCGGGATGGAAGAGGGCAAGAAGTAAAAAAACATTACCCTAACACATTCTCTTCTCCCAAAAATGGTTGACGATATCGTCGTTCTCCAGTCGCTTTGTAAAGTGCATTAGCGACCGCGCCAAAAATTGGTGGAAAAGGTGGTTCTCCCATGCCAGTTGGATTAATTTTATTTTCTACAAAATGTACTTCGATCGCTTTGGGTGCTTCACCCATTCTGATCATTCTGTATTGGTGGAAATTATTTTTTTCAGGTACGCCTTCCTTAAAAGTCATTTCACCAAAAAAGGCATTTCCAACACCATCGGTAATCGCACCTTCTGCCATATTGATGGCCGCATCAGGATTTACGACTACGCCGCAATCTATTGCACAGCATACTTTCTGCACAATCGGTTTACCTTCTTCCATCGTCATATCTAAAATATGAGCAGCATATGTGTTGTGACAAAAATAAGCGGAAACTCCACGATGAACACCCGACTGACTTTTTCCCCAATCAGCTTTTTCTCTGACTAGTTCTAAAACACCAGCGTACCGAGCTGCATCATAATCATTCTTTTCTCCCACAGGATTTTCCTTTGCTCTTTTTAATAAATCTAATCGGAAGTCAATTGGATCTTTGCCTGTTGCTTCCGCTACTTCATCTAGAAAAGATTGTTCAGCTCCTGCCATAAAATTAGAACGAGGTGCACGGAAGGCACCAATGGTGATATTAGAGTCGGCAGACCATTCTTCTGCTAAATAATTGTCCAATGCTCCTGCTGGGAAACGATTGGCAAATAAAGGACTTT
Source organism: uncultured Saprospiraceae bacterium (assembly GCA_937995675.1). Classification (GTDB taxonomy): domain Bacteria; phylum Bacteroidota; class Bacteroidia; order Chitinophagales; family Saprospiraceae; genus JALZUU01. Next base: position 3,037 of record CALKJE010000224.1, on the reverse strand, counting down.
CAGGAATGCCACCTGCTTTTACATGCAAGGCAGTTAAATTATTGTCGCTATCTAATGCCGCTCGGTAAGTAGCTTGATAAGTAGGTCGATAAATACCGTTGGTCATATCGTCTTCACGTGTGTAAATCAGTTTTACAGGTGCATTTATTTTTTGAGAAATTAAAGCAGCCTCTATCACATAATGTCCGTATGCCTTACGGCCAAATCCTCCACCCATTCGGGTCAATTCCATCTCGATATTTTCAACCGGAATCCCAAGGCTTGCGGCTAGAGTAGGCATCACAAAACCAGGAATTTGTATCGGCGCAGCTATCTGAGCTCTATCTCCTCTCACATCTGCAAAAGCGTTTAACGGTTCCATACAGTTATGTGCTAGGAAGGGTGCTTCATAAGTTCGTTCGATAATCTTTGCAGCATTTTTAAAAGCAGATGTAGGATCTCCATCTTTACGGACCACCTTGCCCGGTTTGGCAGCTAGTATTTCCATCTGACTGCGATGCTTATCCGTGGATTCTAATCCTGCTGGAATATGTTTGGTTTGTTTATCTCCTCGAAATCCTAGAATCGTTTCGGTGGAAGCAGTAATAGGTTTCCATTCAACTTTTAATTGTTTTTTTGCCTTCATTACTTGCCAAGTAGAATTTCCTACAATAGCTAGAATTTCAGGAAAGGCATTGGCATCGAAACTACCTTTCTGATAGTCTTTGGGATAGCTTTTTATAGTGATGATGTCCTTGATGCCAGACATTGTTTTTACTTCGGTATCGTCTACAGATTTAAGCGTCATTCCAAAAGCAGGTGGATGTACGATCATGGCGATCAACATTCCTTCTTTTTGATAATCCATTCCAAACATGGACTTACCAGTAACGATATCTTGGGCATCTACATTCTTTTTAGAGGTCCCAATAATTTTAAAATCTTTGATGTCTTTTAGTTTGACTTCCGTTGGAACGGGTACACCAACGGCGGCTGAAGCCATCTCTCCATATCCTGCAGACTGATTGGTTGGTTTATGAAATAAGGTGCCAGCTTCAGTAGTTATTTCTTCTAACGGAACCTTCCAAGTTTCTGCAGCAGCGGTACATAACATTTGTCTAGCCGATGCTCCTGCCATGCGTAGTGGTTCCCACCGAGACATGATTCCTCGACTACCTCCAGTGAATTGAAAGCCAAAATTTTTAGGATGATAAGGTGCTTGTTCGACCACTACTTTTTTCCAATCAATATCCAATTCTTCTGCCACTAGCATCGGCATGGAAGTTCTTACATTTTGTCCGAATTCCGGATTGGGTGTATAAATGGTTACCACGCCATTATCGCCAATTTTTAGATAAGAATTAATCTCAAACCATTCTTTGGGCATGGCTAAAATTTCTGCTTCTGTTTTGGTCTGACAGGATGCCAGCCAACTAAAGCCAAGCATTAAACCGCCACCAGTTAGAGCGGAAGATTTTAAGAAAGAACGTCTGGCAATGGATGTTTTTATAATAGACATGGTAAAGAATTTTTAGGTGGAAAGGTAGAAAAAATACAAGCGGTATTATCCCATTTTTGCGGCTGTTTTGATCGCAGCTTTTATTCTTAAATAGGTTCCGCAACGACAGATATTTCCATTCATGGCGGCATCGATCTCACCATCGTTGGGATTCGGATTGTTTTCCAATAGGGCAGCAGCACTCATTATTTGTCCTGCTTGACAATATCCGCATTGTGGAACATCATGACTTAACCAAGCTTTTTGTACCGGATGGTCACCCGTTTCGGAGAGCCCTTCAATGGTTTTTATTTTTTGTTCGCTGATCGCTGAAATAGGTAGAGAGCAAGAACGCATCGCGACGCCATCTACATGGACAGTACAAGCGCCACATTGTGCAATTCCACAACCATATTTAGTGCCTTTTAAATTGAAATGATCTCTTAATACCCAAAGTAGTGGCGTATCTGGATCCGTATCTATCTGCTGTTTTTTTCCGTTTATACTAAGATTGAAAATGGCCATAGTTTTTTTTATAAATCTAAATAAAATAAAAGAGATTTTGGCTAAAAATCGAAAAGAATTCTATTTAATAAACACTATTTTTTAATTATCGAACAAAGCAATTCAGACTTAACAATAAATTAATCTTACTTTATTGAACATAGCTGAAGATATAATGTTACCATTGCAACCTCTTCAAAATAATACCAAAAAAATATATTCAATAACAGAATATTAGACAACCAAATTATTGGTTTATTAAGTCTAATTAAAACTAGAAGATTGCAACGATGGTAATGCACAACGATTTAAGAAATCAGAAAGAAAGTACTTGGGTGAGCTGGAATGAGAATGTACAGCATAGTTATACCTATCATCATACCGTTAAAAACGAAAAAGACCTTGCTACGATTATTCGTAGTACTTCCGGAAAAGTGAGAGTCTATGGTTCCAAACAATCTTCTGCCGATATTGCAGCGGGTACCGATTCATTGATTGATATGCGGCAGTATGACCAAATAGTTAGTATTGATGATGTCAAAAAGCAGATTACCGTTCAGTCGGGAATTACACTGAAAACATTAATTACGACTATTCAGGATCGTGGCTGGAGTCTTCCCTGTTTGCCGGACATCGATACGGTGACTTTGGGAGGTGCCCTCGCTACGGGAACCCACGGAACGGGACGGGACGGAAAATTACTGTCCGAATATATGGTTTCCTGTCGTATGGTGATGGCGGATGGTTCGATCCGTAAAGTAAGCGAAGGGGAAGAATTGATGGATGCGGCTCGTGTTTCTTTGGGATTACTGGGGATTTTTTCGGAAATAACGTTACAATGTCAGTCGGTATATACGCTGCACCTGAAAGAACAGCCGATGCACGATGATGTGTGGATGGCGCAATACGACGACCTTTTAGATGATAATGATTTTACCCGGATTTTGTGGATGCCGCATACCGATCACGGGTACGTTATTCTGGGAAATAAAATTGATCCTGATACACCGGTAAAAGACAATCCCGGACCGGATTATTTGAAACACCGACGGGCCG
>CALKJE010000223.1 GCA_937995675.1 uncultured Saprospiraceae bacterium | reverse complement strand
AGCAGCTAAATTATTTAGTGAAGCCGCAACTGCTCCATTGCTCCATATAAAATCATAGGGAGGCATGCCTCCGCCAGTACTTGTACTAATACTACCATTGTTTTGATTGAAGCAACTGACGGTGGTAGAGTTGGCACTTAGGGTCAGTTCGTCGGGTTCTGTTATTTCGTAGGTCTCAACTCCTGCGCAAAATCCAATGGCACCAGCAGTTACCGTGTAGACTCCAGGAGAAAGGTTGGAGAGGTTGGTACCAACAGCTCCATTGTCCCAAGCAAAATTGATGGTGTTTCCAGAATTGTTGGTAATCGTAATGGTTCCATCATTGGCACCTGGACAACTAACATTGCTAGCATCTCCAATAAAGTTAATTTCTTCTTGAACAGGAATAGCAATGGATTGATTGGTGTTACAACCATCTTCGTTGGTAATGGTTAACGAATAAGTTATATCATCTACTACCAATAGCGTACGATTTGCCTCCATATTGCCATCATTCCAAATATAGGAACATCCATCACAATTTTGAGTGGTGGTGTTTAATGTGAAAAAATCGCCAGCGCAAAGATTGCCTCCGATTAAGTTAATATTTAAAATAGGTGTTTCACTAACAAAAATAGTAACCTCATCATTAGCCGTGTTTCCATCTTGATCAGAGATAACGATAGAATAAGTGGTAGTTTCAGTGGGTGTTACATTTCGAACTTCATTATTAGAACCATCTTCCCAGGTGATGGTACAATTAGAACAGTTAGGGATATTTGGGGTTAAGTTTACAGAGCTACCATTACAAATGGTCTGATCTTCTCCTAAGCTAACGGCAAGTTGTGTGGGGCCAGAACCTTGAAGTCGAACGAGGAAAAAATCTTCCAGTCCATTATTGTTTTCTACCATCCCATTATATTTGGTTTGAGTAGAACCAGCTAATAATAATCCATTGTCTTGACTAAAATCAAAGCTGAAAATTTCCTCACTACGATTACCACCGTAGGTAGATTCCCAATTCTGATTCCCATTCTGATCCATATTGGTAAGCCAAAAATCTTTTAAACCCATAGAAGGTAGGGTAGTACTATTAAAAGACCAATTGTATCCAGCAGCATAGATGGAATTATTTTTAGCTATTATTTTATTAAAAGCATCGTGACCGTCGCCACCATAATTTTTGGACCATAATAAATTACCAGTTGCGTTGACTTTGATAATCCATGCATCTTTTCGTCCAGAATTATTTTCTAAATCTTGATCATTAGAATAAGAAAAACCAACAGCATAGATTAGATTTCCTGAACCTGTTACAGATTGTAGTTGATCATCTAAGGAACCACCAAAAAACTTTGACCAGATCAATTGACCGTTTGCATTTAAAGAAGTCAACCATCCATCTGTGGCGCCGTGGTGATTATTATACTTAGAATCTGCATATCCACTGACGATGATTCGTCCATTGTTTAATATATGCATTCCAGTGGCAAAATCATTTTGGGCGCCGCCCCAGCGACGAATCCATGATTGTTGACCATTATTATTTATTTTTAAAAGGATCGGATCAAATTGTCCTCGATACCTTGTATCGGCAAATTCAGGACTGTCTGAGTTTCCGAGTAATAAGTAGCCGTCATCGGTCGCAATCATATCTACGATAGATTCTGATCGAGCGCCTCCAAAATTTCTTTCCCAAATTAAATCTCCGTTATCATCTATCTTGATAATCCAAAAGTCACTAGTAACGGATTGCATGTCGTTACCGGTGTTTAGGCCAGATTTATATCCAGCAATTATAAAACCCCCATCATTGGCAGGAATTATTTTTTTGAATTCATCTTGAAAAGCTCCTCCATAAGTTTTTGACCAAAGAATATTTCCTACATTATCTGTTCTTAAAAGCCATCCATCTCCTTTTCCATTATTAATTGAAATATCATCATCATCAGAAAGGCTTAGACCTGCTATTAAATACCCACCACCAGGAATGGCATATACAGATCGAGGTAAATCACCAAAGCTTCCACCATACGTACGAGACCATTCTACATCCGGTTGTGCAAATGATAAGAGGTAAGTCATCATAAAAAGGAATAGTGTAAAGCTTTTTTTCATTATAAGTATTTGGTAAAAATATCTTTCCTCGAAATGAGGTACAAAGATAACTCATTCCACTATAAAACGTTAGTAGCTAAGATAGTCTATTGAATTAAAATTCTCCGTATTGATGTCACTAAAAAAAAATAATTTTAGCATAAAATTTAAAAAATAGCCTTTTTAAGTGTTAAAATGAATGTCACGAATTATAGATTTTAGAGCATTTTGAAATGCTGGCAAACTTCTTGCGACTAAGTTAGTACAGATTTTCCCTCCTTTTTATTTTTTCGTAACATAACCATATAATAACATGAAAAGAATCATACTCTTAGTGATTGTTCTTTTCCCCATTCTTACTTCTGCTCAGATCTATGTTGATCAAAACGCGAGTGGAGACCAGTCCGGAACATCTTGGACAAATGCCTACAAACATCTTGGAACAGCTATCGAAGCGGCAGCTACTGGAGATCAAATTTGGGTAGCTAAAGGAAGATATTTTCCCTTTGATTTTGAAACACAAGACGCAGACTTTTTTAATTGGAGATATACGTTCCTAATTAATAAAGATATTGAAGTCTATGGTGGTTTTGAGGGAACGGAGACTTTTTTAGAGGCGCGTAATCCTGCTGATCATCCCACCATTCTTACCGGGAAATATTCGGAAGATGATGACAAGCTTATAGTTAATTCCGTTGTTACATTTTCAAACATATCCAATGCTGCAATTCTGGATGGTTTTACTATTAAAAGAGGAAATGCTAAAAAAGGCTTAAAAAAAGGTGGAGGGATTTTAATTACGGCAGCTTCTGCTGGAGTAAGTGCAAGTCCCATTATTAGAAATTGTATTATCCAGAATAATAAAGCAATGAGTGGAGCTGGGATAGCCTGTGTTTCTGAACTAGGCGGAATGGTTTCTCCTGTATTTGTTAATTGTAATATTGCAGATAATATAGCGACCGATCAAGGAGGAGCAGTTCATAGTTATGCAGATGGAAGTAATATTACTTTGGTTTTTGAAAATTCTACTTTTTCAAATAATCGTAGCCAAGAAGGAGGAGCAGTTTCATTAGTAGATGAGAAAGCTAATCTTAATGCTTACTTTACGAGATGTACCTTTGAAGGCAATCGAGCGACAAAAGGTGGTGCAATCTATAATTACATAGAAGGAGTCTTGACATTGGACCCTCAATTTACTGATTGTGAATTTATTAGTAATCATGCCGATCAAGGTTATGGAGGAGCGATTTATAACTATGCAAAAGGTGGTTTCTTAAACCTTTCTTTGAATAATTCCATATTTGATGGAAATACTACTTCTAATTATGGTGGTGCGATTGCAAATGTAACTACTGGAGGTAGTTCTAC
>CALKJE010000222.1 GCA_937995675.1 uncultured Saprospiraceae bacterium | reverse complement strand
GCCACGGTAGAAAATCTTATCTTTGAAATAAATAAAGAAGCAGGTACAACGTTAGTCATGGTAACACATGATTTAGAATTGGCCGCAAAAACCCAAAGAGTCATTAAACTTCGAGGCGGAAAATTAATCGAAGAATTGGTGAATGGGTAAACTGTTTTTAGAGTTTGGACAAGCTCTTAGTTTATTATTACAAAATAAAAATCTTATGTTTTTAAAATCTTGTTGCCTTTCCTTGTTATTAATAATGGCTTGTAATACACCAAAAGGAAGCGAAGCTAGCCCGGAAACGATGGCAAAAATAAAATTCGATTTAAACGAAATTGACGAAAAGGGATTGATCGGTCCAGTGACTGGAAAGGTAGCCGTAGATTATGAATTTTGTATTCCACGATCAGAAGAATATGCCAACCTTGTCAAAAAAGTAAATCCTAAAATTAAAATTTCAGAAAAAAGTCGTGGACGGATTGGTTGTACCCGTGCCGAACAACTTTGTATTGGAACCACCAGCCAAGAAAATTGGAAAAGTATTTTATTAGAAACCGCTAAACTAGATTTTGTAAAAAAAATCGAGCGAACCTTCTACGAGTAAATAAAAAACGCTCGTTTACACCTAAGGTAATAAACGAGCGTTTTTTATAGTAGTTCGAAGTGAAGAATTTAGGAATCCGCACATCCGCATATCAAAGAATCCGCACATCAAAAAAACTACCGAACCTGACTCAACTGCGTCAAATCCTCCATGTTCCTGATATAGCTAGGATGTGAACGACCCAATTTTGACTCTTTAATTTTTAGCGCTTCACGATATAATTTTTCTGCTTCATCATAATTTTTCTGAATCTCATACAGACTTCCAAGGTCATGTAAAACCTCTGCATAATCTGGATGATGTAATCCAAACTCTTCACTGCGCAAAACCATGCTTCGCTTATAAAGTGATTCTGCCTCATCGTATCGCCAAGTATTTTTATACAAGTTTGCAAGCTCATGTAAGCAGGCAGAATACTCATCTATATCGAGTTGTTCTTTGCTTTCGTGAATCTTAATAACTTTTACCAAAGACTCTTCTGCTTGGAGATTATTGCCCATTCTTTGATGGAGCGTTCCTATATTTTTCAGACAAGAAACATAATGCTCACTACTGACACCATCTTCATTTTTTAAAACAGGTAATGCTTGATGATAAAGTGTCTCAGCTATCTTTAAATTGCCAATGCTTTGGTGTAAATCAGCTAGACGATACAAGCCAATCGCAAAAATTTCATCTTGCTGTCCGTATTTAGCAGCTGCAATTTTGATAGATTGTAAATAGATATATTTTGCGTCATCGATCTGTCCCAACATAAATCGAGCACTGGCCAAATTATGAAGACTACAGATATAATTGGCGTGCGCATTCCCAAATTGCTTCTCCGCTAAATCGCTAGAATATTTAGCTTTTTCTAATGCTAAGTTATACTCGCCGTTTTTTATTTCGGTTAATACTTCTTCATTAGAAACTTGCCAGTCTTGAGCAGAAATGGAAAAATTAAAGAAAAGAAAACAACAGAGCACTCCATAGGAAATGCCTTTGCGTAGGTAAATTAAATTCATGGTATGTTTATTATCGTCATCAAAAACTATTACCCAAATCTGCTTAGATCATTTTTCAATGAAATAAGTGAGATGGAATTGTTTTAAACAACTTCAAAAAATACAACTGATTGCTCAGTTGGGTTAACCGTTGTCAATCTCAGCTATAAACTGAGGAAAAATTTAGTGTGGAAATAGTAGGTGCCTTGGGGTGAAAAGGTGATCTATGGTGGGGTAAAATTTATATACGAGATATAAAGATACGATAACCCGACTTTAAGTGCAAGCTTTATTGGGAATGAACAACGTTAAAACCCTCAAAAGGCAGACTTTATTAGGCTAAAAAGAGTTATTTTTAAGTTGATTCTGTATTTTTTTACAAAAAATCAAAAGTTATGAAGCGACTAATACTATTATTTACTTTCCTATTCAGCCTGAATTTTCTTTCAGCACAGACCTTTAGTGAAGATATTGCACCGATTATTTATAATAACTGTACCACCTGTCATCGTACTGGGGAAATTGGCCCAATGCCATTAACGAACTATACAGAAGTGAGCCAATGGGCACAAACCATCGCCTACGTCACCGAGATAAAATATATGCCACCTTGGAAACCAGATCGAGACTATAGCACTTTTGTCGGTGAAAAAGGATTGAGTGATGACGAAATTCAAATGATCAGGAATTGGGTAGATAACGGAACGCCTCAGGGTGATCCTGCCAACGAACCTCCATTACCAGAATTTCCTGATGGATCTCAGCTCGGTACACCAGACTTAGTTTTGGGAATGACCGAATCTTATACTGTAGCAGGAAATAACGAAGACGACTATCGGGTATTTGTATTGCCTACCAGTGAGGCACAAGATCGAGAACTGGCTGCGATTGAATTTCGACCGGGTAATACTAAAGTGGTACACCATGCTTTGATCGCTTTTGATGAAACGGGAGCTGGTGCCGCCATGGATGCTCAGACACCAGAATACGGCTACTTTTCTTATGGTGATTTTGGAATTGGTATTCCAGATTTCAGCACAGGTTATACGCCAGGGATTCAAACCATTAAATATCCTGAGGGAATTGGAGAAGTTTTACCTGCGGGCGCAGATGTATTAGTACAAGTGCATTATGCACCGACACCAACTGCAGAGGAAGATCAATCTTCTCTAAATCTTTTCTTTAAAGAAGCCAATGATCCAATTCAGCGCCCCATTCAGTTGAGTTTGGTATTACCTAATATTTTACCAAATAGTTGGAACGAATTTTTTATGCCACCCAACCAAACAAAATCTTTTCACGGAAGATATCCAATCAATCAGGATGTTAGTTTGTTTTCAATTTATCCGCATGCGCATTTGCTTTGTCGCAACTGGGAAGTATTTGCGGTAACACCTACGAACGATACGATCAACTTAATTAAAATTGATGATTGGGATTTTAACTGGCAGGGTGCTTATACTTTTGATCGTATGCAAAAAATTCCAGCAGGATCTATCATGCATGTATTAGCGTCTTATGATAATACAGTTGATAATCCTTTGAATCCTAACAACCCTCCCGCTTTTGTTTCTTGGGGTGAAAGTACTACAGATGAAATGTATATCATCGCACTTAATTGGGTGCCTTACCAAGAAGGAGATGAGCTGATCGAGATTGGAGGGGAGCTGACAAACGTGGAAGACCTTTCGATTGATAATGTGGTGAAATTATATAATCCAGTACCGAATCCAGTAAGTGACGAAGTTCGAATTAGCTATTATCTGCCAGCTTCTGCTGATCTGAATTTAGGATTATATACACTGGATGGCAAGCAGGTAAAAAGTATCAAACAAACAGCTGCACAGATGGCTGGAAATCATTCTACGGAAGTTCAAGTAAATGATTTAGCAGTCGGTACCTACTTAGTCGTTATGGAAACGGAAGGTAAGAAGATCTCTCAAAAATTAGTGATTATGCGTTAACAATATACTCAATCATACTAGTGAATATTTGTGGGAAGGAGCTACTCTCCGGCGGTACTGCCGGAGCTGGGAGGCGAAAAATGGAAGAAATGTTCACTAGTATGATTTTCTTTTTAAGTTTTTTAGAAAAAAATACTATGTCGCAATTTGTTGTAAATCAACGAGTTGCGACATTTTTATTTTTAGGATTTAAATTTTTTTGAAAATGTTTTATGGAATTTCTAAATGTCGAGCATCTAAGTATCGACAGTTTTATTTCAAACTTTTTAAATTCTAA